>SBBS01000022.1 GCA_005239605.1 bacterium
ATAAATTTTAGAGTGAAATTTCAGAAATATGAGATGGGGCGCCGGTGAAAATTTTGAAGCGCTAGCAGGGCTAACGCAAGAAATTTTCACCAAGCCCCGTCCAGATTTCGGGAATTTTTAGTCGAAAATTTATTAAGGGACAGGTCTAATGTCATTCCGGCCCCCGAGCCGAGATCCAGTACCATAAAGATGTTTATCTTTTTTAAGGAAATGGATCCCGTATCAAGCACGGGATGACACTACTCATGACTCTTCCCGCTCTGATTTATTCGGGATGAGGCTCGCCCCCATGGGGTGACCCCGACATTTCTGTTGCCTCTTCAAACCTGATGGACAGCAACCGCGAAACGCCGTCGGTGCCCATGGTAACGCCATATAATACGCCGGCCTCTTTCATGGTTTGCCGGTTATGAGTTATGACAATAAGTTGGGTTTTTTTACTCAAGTTTCTAAGCATCGCTCCATAGCGTTGGGAATTTGCCTCATCAAGCGCCGCGTCAGTTTCATCCAAAATTAAAAACGGGGGCGGGTTCACGAAGCTCATCGCAAATAACAGCGCAATGGATGTAAGCGCCCGTTCCCCGCCTGAAAGCATATCCAAATTTTTTATGCGCTTGCGCGGAATATCAACAGAAATTTCAACTCCCAATTCTTCCTTTTCTTCTCCTTCCGATTCTTCTTCACTTCTTTTTTGCAAGCGCACAAGCGCTAGTTTCGCGCTGCCGCCGCCAAACATGGTTTGAAACAACTCATTAAATTTTATGTTTATTTTTTTAACACCCTCTGAAAAATTGTTTTGTAATTCTTCATTCAATTGTTCCTGCAAAGATAAAAGCGATTTTTCCGTTTTTTCAAGATCATCTAGTTCTTTTGCAAGAAACACATCGCGCTGTTGAACTTCTTCATATTCCTGCATAATGTGCGGATTCACTCCGCCTGCTTCCTCCAGTCTGATGCGAAGCCTCTGGATTTTTTGATAGAATCTTGCCCGCTCTTCTTCTTCCCAACGATTGGCAGTTTCGGGCAAAAACGAACCAAAGAACACTTCGGCCTCCTGCCGCTCGCGTTCAAACTCACCCGCGCGCATTAGAAGCCGTTCCCGATCCAGCTCAAGCGAACGCAATACATCCTTTACTGCGTGCGCCTGTTCTTCAGCCCCGCGAAGTCGGTTTTGCCCTTCCCACATCTCGGATTGGAATATGCGCCGCAGATCATCCCATTTATTTTTAATTTCCGTTAATTGATTTCGTTCTTCTTCATTCTTTTGCAGCTGTTGCAATAGCTGTTCGTGCACACCCTCTAGCTTCCCCTCTTCTTCTTTTTCGGAATCATGTGTTATAAGAGCCGTACCTCTAAAACGAAGAAATGCCGTTACACGTTCCTTCAACTCGAAAAGCTTACCATGAATTGCTTCAACCGTCTTAAACGCAAGCGCGATATCAAGCGTGAAAAGAATAGTCTGCATTTCAGATTCCACTTCTTTCCGGGACCAGATGCGCTCTTTTTCTGCAGCAGGCTGCTTGCGCCGCAGTATAGCAAGCTGTCCTTCCACGCGCCCAATTTCGCGTTCAGCATCGCGCCGCGCGTTTTCAAGCTCTGCAAGTTTTCGGGAAGCTTCTCTCGCTTCTTTGGGTGTTTCTGATTCCGCCAGCGCCTGTTTTTCGGAAAGCAAAGAACGTAAAACCGCAACTTCTTTCTCCTTGTGTTCCATTTCGGCCCGCAAAGGAGATTCCCGCTCCTCAAACGCGCGGTGAAGTTCCGCCAGCGTTGATGACTCGCGATTGAGATACGCGTGGAGCATTTCTGTAAGTTCTTCCCGCATGTTTTTGGATAACTCAATTTTTTTTGCTTCCCCTGCCAAAAAACGTATATGCGGCTGAATTTCCCGCCGCAACATGCCGACTTCGCGCATATTTTCCGCGGTAGAAGCAAGTTTCCGTTCCGCTTCCTGCTGTTTTATGTGATAAACGCGTAACCCGAGCGCATCTTCAATCATAATTTTGCGGTCTTTCGCAGACGCATAGAGAACCCGATCAGCCTCGCCTTGGCTTATGATGTGATGCCCCGAGCCGCCCACGCCCACATTACTCATGAGTTCAATAATATCTTTCAGGCGTACCAGTGAATCATTGACGCGATATTCGTTTATGCCATCGCGGTACACTTCGCGCGAAACTATTACCTCGGAAAAATCCAACGGAAACGCCTGCTCCGCATTATCAAATGTAATTTCTACTTTTGCTTTGCCCAATTGCGCAACGCCCCCTGATCCGTGAAAAATCAAATCTTCCCCGCGCTTTCCGCGGAGCGATTTCATGGATTGCTCGCCCAACACCCAACGAATGGCTTCCGACACATTTGATTTTCCCGAACCATTCGGACCCACAATGGCTGTGATGGGAGAATCAAATTTCAGTTCCACTTTTTTCCCGAAAGATTTGAATCCGGCTATTTCTAGTTTTTTGAGGATCATAATCTTCATTGTCATGCCGGACTTGATCCGGCATCCATTTTTGTTGTACTGGATCCCGCACCCGCGCTACGCTGAAGCTTCGGCGAGGCGAGTCAAGTGCAGGATGACAGAATATCGTTAATTTTCAATGATATTTCGAAGTATTGACATAATAATAATAATGCGCTACATTGTAAAAAATTCTGAAGGAGGAAGTTTTTATGAAGACATTGAACTGGAAACACCTTGCTGCTGTTATTGCCATAGCAACAACGGCAGGATGTGGTACATTTGTAGGAGAAGGCTATGTTGCTCAAGCTGTAGAAAAACAGGGATATAAAAATGTCCGAATCACAGCAAAGCACATTTTCTTCGTCAGCTGGCATGGTTGTGGAAAAGACGACAATGCTGCATTTGAAGCAACCGCGGTAAATGCAAATGGTCAACAAGTAGACCTCACCGTTTGCGCCGGTTGGCCCTTCAAAGGTGTAACCGTTCGCACCAGCTAATTCCGATCATCACGAATTGCTTCGCCGCAATTCTCACCCAAGCCCTGCGCTTCATCGCTCGGGGCTTCCTTTTTTATCCACTTTCCAAACAAACAGTCTCCCTATATCATACAAGAATTATAAACATAAATACAAAGAACATGATGGTACACAAATGCGACGCATGCAAGAAAACAATAAAAGGAAAAAAGGTGTTGGCTGGGTATAGTGAACATTCACTGGGACACAATACATTTTGTGAAAACTGTGGCAAACCTGTTCTAGCATTTCTCAAATCAGTTGGATTCCTCAAGGAAAACAAAAAAACTGCCACATCAACAAAAACAAAAAAATAACTTCACATTTTTGTCATCCCGCACGCGATGCGGGATCCATTACAATAACACTTGATACAAATCTTCCCATTGAGGATTATCTTTTTCGATAAGTTCTAATTTCCAAACCCTCTTCCACCTTTTAACAAGTTTTTCTCTTGCTATAGCACTGTTGATATCGGCTGTTTGTTCAAAATATACAAGATTGTGAACTTTATACCTTTTTGTGAATCCACTTATTTTTCCGCGTCTGTGTTCGTCCACCCGTCGAACCAAATCGTTTGTTACGCCGACATACAAAGTCCCATTGCGGTTACTTGCGAGAATATATACGTAATAGGTATTCATACAATTCTGGATCCAGCATCATCCGCCAGCCTAATTCTGGATCCCGGGTCAAGCCCGGGATGACCCCGCTTAACGGGGTCACTTCCACCCCTTCGCCTTCAATCCTTTTTCTGCCGCGTCCTGCTGGGCCGCTTGCTTGGAAGACCCTTCCCCTTCTGCAACCAATTTTTCTCCAATGTACACCCCCACCACAAAGTTTTTTGCGTGATCCGGGCCCCATTCTTTAAGAACTTCGTATGTGGGAGTAATGCCTACAACCTCCTGCGCTTTTTCCTGAAAGTAACTTTTTGCATCACGGTACAGCTTTTTATCAAGCACTTCTTTCATGCGGCTCAACAGCGCGCGCGCGATAAATTCTTCAGCCGCATCGTATCCTTGATCCAAATAAATGGCGCCTATAATCGCTTCAAACGTATTTGCGAGAATATACATGCGCGCTTTGCCTTCGTCTTTCGCTTCTCCGCGGGAGAGCAATAAAAAATCGCCGAGATTCAGCTTGGTTGCCGCATCCGCAAGCATGATGGAATTTACCAGAGCCGCGCGGTAGCTTGTCAGTTCCCCTTCCGGATTTTCAAAATTGAGATAGAGATATCGCGTTACCGCCAATTCCAAAACAGCGTCTCCCAAAAATTCAAGACGTTCGTTTTGCGGCAGATGCCACGAAGGGTTTTCGTTGAGATAGGAACGATGAGTAAGCGCGGTCTGTAGCAGGTCTTTGTCGTTAAACGTTACCTGAAGTTTTGACTCAAGCTCGGATATGTCTTTCATTATTTTGAATGTAGAGGGTGGAATGTTGAGGGTAGTATTCAATAGCAAAAACCACCTTCCACACTCTACACACTACTTGCTATTTTATAATCTTCATTGCCTTTTTCATAAACCATTTCACATCATCGTACATTTTTAACTCCGCAAGCTCCAATTCGCTAAACCACTGCACATCATTCAAGCCGCCTGTGGAACCTAACTGAAGTTCTGTATCGTTCGTTTTTACCAAAAAATACACCACTCCCCGGCGCACATTGCCCTTGTCGGGGTCATGCGCCACATATTCATTTTCACCCAGCTTTTCAATTATCTTTGTGTTCGCCAAACCCTCTTCTTCGTATACCTTCCGCAGCACCGCATCTTCAAGACTTTCGCCTTCTTTGGGACTTCCTTTTGCAAGCGTCCAGTATCCAAATACATCATGCACCAGCGCGAAAGAAACGCGGTTGTTTGGTTTTTGAAACACAACCGCGCCTACTTTTTGTTCTATGGGAAGCTTTGCGATTTCATCAGCCGTGAGATCTTTTTTTGCCTTATTTTCTTTGCCGGGTTCTCCCATTTCCCGGTACACGGTACCCAAAACACCATTTACAAATTTACCGGAATTCGTACCCCCGAAAGTTTTTGCAAGTTCAATGGACTCATTGATGGCAACTTTCGGCGGCACTTCTTTATAGATGCCAAATAATAATTCATAGAGGCCAATGCGCAACACATTGCGATCAATTATCGCAATTTGCTGTATGGGCCACTCGGGCGCCGCTTTTTCTATAATAGCGTCAAGATCCGCTTTTTTATCCAACACGCCATCAATCAAAGTCCTTGCAAATGACGTATCTTCCAGACCCGGGCCGAACTCATTAATATTACGCTCCAGCATATCATGAATCATGCCGGAAGATATCTCTCTGCCAATGGAAACTTTAAAGTCCCATTCGTAAAGGGTTTGCATAGCAATGGAACGTGCCAGATGTCTTGATGCCATAATTAATTTCTAAATTTATGTGATTAGTTTCAAAGAACTCTTCTTTGTCATCCCGCACTTGATGCGGGATCTATTTTTAATAACATATTTTTTATTTTTTAATGTATTCCGGATCCCGCTCAGAGCCGGGATGACCCCGCAAGTGTGGTCATTTCCGTGAAAGTTTTTCAGGAGCTAATTGTTTAGCCGGCTGACTGCTTGATTCTTGATCATGCAGTTCTTTTTCCTTTTTTTTGCGCTCTTTTTTGGTAAGTTTTGCCAGCACATCAATCATCTGCCTGCCGCGGTAGGCGCCGCAGTTGCCGCAAACCATATGCGGCCGCACCAATGACTTGCATTTGGGACAAGGCGCGGCATGAACCTGCTTCAGCTTTAAATGCTGGCGCCGCTCATTCCTATGACCTTTTGTATGCCGCATGCGGATTGACATGGTTTTACTATACAAAATCAAAAGATAAAAGTCAAAATCCCGTGTTTTTTATAGGAGCTCACAAACACATTTTTTACTTGGAAATTCGATTTCCAAGTTCCAAATTTCCAAATAGCTTTTTACAAAAACTTGCCCGGTGGCATTCTGAAAGTCCATATATTTGAATCGCTTCTCGATGCAGCGCCGTTCCATACCCTTTGTGCTTATCAAACCCGTACTGCGGATATTTTTTATGCAGGCGCACCATATACCGATCGCGATGAACCTTGGCTACAATGGACGCCGCGGCTATTATCAGCACCTTTTCATCACCCTTAGTAATTGTTTGCTGATTTTTGTATTTAGATGGAGCGCACAAGCCGCCGTCGAGCAGAATTATGAATTTTGAACCTTGCCTACCGGCAGGTAGGTTATGAATCAGGGGATTTTTTAAAAAAAACTTTTTTAATACTTCCGTGATTGCTGTTGAACAACTATGTCTTATACCTTTCTTATCGATAATAGAATGAGAAACCGAAGCAATCGCAAATGGGAAGTTTTGTCTTATTACCGTATTCCATCGCTCTCTCTGTTTTGGTGAAAGTTTTTTAGAATCCCGAATACCATCAAGATTTTGATTTTGTGATTTGGAATTTACCATAACTGCTACCGCAGCCACGGTGATAGGTCCCGCCAGCGGCCCCCGCCCCACCTCATCTATACCAATAATCCACTTTTCCACATGTTTTGACATGCTATTGACCATTATGATACATGTATGGTAAGCTATTTATATCCTATGACTCAACAAATTCTCTCGTATTTCCAGATAGGGGTTGCAATTCTCTTGGGCGCTGCCATTCTTCTTCAGCAAAAGGGACAGGGGCTTTCGGGCGCATTCGGCGGAGAAGGCGGTTTTTACCGCACAAAACGAGGTTTGGAAAAAACTTTGCTTATAGCCACCATAGCGCTTGTGATACTCTTTATAGGAACAGGTATTCTCCGTGTCGTATTAACTTCTTCGCCGGAACTGCCCGTAACGAATCCGCCAAATGACGCGCTTCCCGCTGTTGATGGAAACACTATTACTATTCCTGAATTTGAAATAAACGCGGAACCGGTATCTCCTCCCGAAGGCCGATAAATCTCTTTCCATAATAGCACGCAAACCCGATATTCAATCGGCACTTTATTCTATAGCATGGAAACAACCGACTTTGAACAAAAAAAATCTCTTTGGAATTCGCTCCGGTCTTTTTCGCCGGCACAGCGCCAAACGCTGCCGCGGCTTCTCACAAAAAGAGACCGCGTGCTGCTTTTAATATTTTGCGCTACTTTCATTACATCATTCGGATATGCCCTTTATTCTTTAACAAATCAATATTCAGTCCCCGTTCCCGCCAGGGGCGGCAGTTTACGAGAGGGCATCATAGGAATTCCGCGATTCATCAATCCACTGCTTGCAAGCTCTGATGCGGATCGAGATTTGACCGCCTTGGTTTATACAGGACTTCTTCGTAATAACGGAAAAGGCGAACTGGCGCCATCTCTTGCGGATCGCTACGAAATTTCAAACGATGCTCTTACTTATACATTCTACCTAAAAGACAACCTTCGCTGGAGCGATGGAACACTCCTTACCGCTGATGATGTCATTTTTACCATATCGCTTGTGAAAGACCCAAGCTACCGGAGCGTTTTACGGCCAAATTGGGAGGGGGTTACCGCGGAAAAAAAGGATGACAAAACTATTGAGTTCAAACTGGCAAAACCCTACGCCCCTTTCCTTGAAAACGCAACGATAGGCATTCTTCCCGAACATCTGTGGCGCGACGTCTTGGCGGCAGAATTCACTTTGAGTGAAAAAAATTTACAGCCGGTGGGCGCGGGCCCCTACCGCGTTGTCTCGTTTGAACAAAATTCGACCGGACGCATATCTTCGTACATGCTGGAACCAAACCCGCAGTATGTGCCTTACCCTCCTCATATCAAAACGCTTGAATTTGTTTTTTTTACATCGGCAGCCGAATTGCAAACCGCCTACCAGAACGGTTTTGTGGATTCGGCAAGCATCCCGGGGATATTAACAATTCCTTCATCCGAAGAATCGTTGACTCTCTCTTTGCCGCTTCCGCGAATCTTTGGAGTCTTTTTTAACAAAAACGTTTCCAAAGCGCTTGCGGATGATGCTGTGCGAGAAGCTCTTGCCTACGGAACAAACCGCGCGCAATTGCTTGAATCAGTGCTGCAAAACCAAGGAGTTCCCGTTTCCACGCCTTTGCCGCAAAAAACTTCTACAAGCTCTTTATTCTTTGACGCAAATGCTTCCGCGGAAATTCTAACGCGCGGGGGATGGATAGATTCAAATGCAGACGGCACGCGAGAAAAAGAAATTGACAAAGAGAAAGTTCCTCTCTCATTTACCATAAGCACGTCGGATGCGCCGGATTTGGCCGCAACCGCGCGGCTTCTCCAGGAAATGTGGCGGGCGGTGGGAGCAGATGTGCGCCTTTCCATTTTTGAAATTGGAGATTTTGAGCAAGACATATTGCGCCCTCGAAAATACGAAGCTATTTTATTCGGAGAAATATTTGGATTTGATCCTGATCCGTTTGCTTTCTGGCATTCTTCACAGCGGAACGACCCGGGACTCAATATCGCGCTTTACACCAACCCGCGCGTGGACACCTTGCTGGAGCAAACACGCGCGCAAACTAACCGCATGGAACGAGAAAAAACATATCAAGAATTCCAAAACATTGTAAACAAAGAATATCCGGCAATTTTTCTCTACAGCCCCTATTATCATTATAAACTTGCATCTGCCATTCAGGGATACGCCATCACTCAGATCACAAATCCATCAGACCGTTTTGGAAGCGTGCATGAGTGGTATATCAAAACAAAAAATAAATGGGCATATTAATTGCAAATGCAGAGTTCAAATTTGAGATTAGAAATCTCAAATAACACGGGGACGTGGCGGAATTGGCAGACGCGCTGGCTTCAGGAGCCAGTTCCTGCAAAGGAGTGGGAGTTCAACTCTCCCCGTCCCCACACTGACTTTATTAACCTCTAACTTATTAACTTATTATTATATGATTACAAAAACAACATTTGCATCGCGCCCTGCGAGACGCGCGCAAACTCGTCCATCCGGACAAACCCAATTACCAAGCCGAGATCGTTTTCATCACAGACAATCGCCCGGCAAAGCACCTCACGATTCTTTCCCCGCCGCGGCTCCTCTTCTCCCGAGCATCATTAGCAAGGGAAAGCTTCGCATTATTCCGTTGGGAGGCCTTGAGGAAGTAGGCCGCAACATGACCATGCTTGAATACGAAAATGATATCATCATTATTGATATGGGACTTCAGTTTCCGGAAGAAAACATGCCGGGCATTGATTACATTATTCCTAACATTGCATATCTCATGCCGCGCCGCAAAAACATTCGCGGCGTTATTATCACGCATGCGCATTACGACCATATCGGCGGCATTCCGCATATCATGCCGCGCTTGGGAAAACATATTACACTCTTTGGAACGGATATTACGCTTGCCATTATTAACAAGCGGCAAGAAGATTTCCATGAAACTTCAGGATCGCTCAAAACGCGCGAGCTTACCAACAACACGCGATTAAAACTCGGGGTATTTGAATGCACGTTTTTTGGAGTATCCCATAATGTTCCTGGTTCCATTGGCGTCATTATCAAAACGCCGGCCGGCATTGTGGTGCACACGGGCGACTTCAAGATTGACTTAAAATCAGACATTGCGGGGCGCACGGAAATTGAAAAAATAAAAGCGCTCGGAGAAAAAAACGTGCTTGCCTTAATGTCCGACAGCACCAACGCCCGCGAACCCGGCCACCAATTCAGCGAGAATGAAATAAAAACCGAACTTGAAATAATTATTGCAAAATCAAAAGGACGCCTTATCATAGGCACGTTTGCCTCTCTCTTAGGCCGCTTGCAGCAAATAGTACAACTGGCGGAACGTCATAAAAAGAAAGTGGTCATTGAAGGGCGGTCCATGAGATCAAACGTGGAAATTGCGCGCCAGCTCGGGTACATGAAGTTTGAAAAAAATACCATCATTCCCGTGCAAGAAATAAAAGACTATCCGCCCCACAAAGTTATAATTCTTGCCACGGGCGCGCAGGGAGAATCCAATGCGGTTCTCATGCGCATTGTAAACAAAGAACACAAGTTTTTGCGGATTCAACCCGGCGATACGGTTGTATTTTCATCGTCTGTTATTCCGGGAAACGAGCGATCCGTGCAATACCTTACCGATAAACTCTATCGCGATGGCGCCGAAGTCATTAACTATAAAATGCTTGATATTCATGCCGGGGGGCATGCTAAGCAGGAAGATTTGAAGCTCATGATAACGCTTGTTAAACCAAAATATCTTATTCCCATAGAAGGCAATCATTCATTTCTCAGAATTCACGGCAAGATTGCGCAGGAAACCGGTTTTCCTCAAGATAAAATTATCATCGCGGACAATGGGCAAATTATTGAGTCAGCCGACAAAAACGAGCTTGTGCTCACGAAAGAATTCGCGCCTGCAAATTATGTATTTGTGGATGGGCTTGGTGTGGGAGATGTGGAAGAAATAGTGCTTCGCGACCGCCAAATGCTCGCCGGAGACGGCATGTTTGTTATAATAGTGGTAGTGGATTCGCAAACCGGCAAAGTGCGCGGCAGTCCGGATATCATTTCGCGCGGTTTTGTGTATCTTCGCGAATCAAAAGATTTGCTTCATGAAGCGCGCGGACGCATTCGCCGCAGTATTGAAGAGACAACCGAAAAAATGCATCCATTAAACCTTGCCTATGTTAAAGACAAGATACGCGAACAGATCGGGCAGTTTTTGTTCTTAAAAACACAGCGCCGCCCTATGGTGCTGCCAGTTATTATTGAAGTATAATTATGCCATTCCGTGCTGCGACACGGAATCCGGCACCGTCAAAAAATATATCCATTTTTATTAAGAAAATAAATTCCGCATCAAGCGCGAAATAACAACACGGTGAAATCTGAAACACAAAAAAAAATTCTCTTAAGCGGCGCCAAACCCTCCGGCGAGCTCCACATCGGCAATTACATCGGCGCCGTCAAGCAATGGGTAGCCTTGCAAGAAACACATGAAACATTCGTGCCCATCGTGGATCTCCACGCGCTTACCGAACCGCAAGATCCCGCAAAGCTCCGCGAGCAGATTATCGCCACAGCCGCCGATTATGTGGCGCTTGGTTTAGATCCGGCAAAAGCCGCTATTTTTCTTCAATCCGCAGTTCCCGAACATACTCAACTTATGTGGATATTAAACACGCTGACAAGCGTGGGCGACCTTGAGCGCATGGTGGTATATAAAGAAAAAATCACGGAGGGCAAACAAGCGCTCGCGGGACTTTTTACCTATCCCGTGCTCATGGCCGCCGATATTTTGCTCTACAAACCAACAGTTGTTCCCGTAGGCGAAGACCAGCGCCAGCATGTGGAGCTTACACGCACATTGGCCCATAAATTCAATAAGCGCTTTGGGCAAACGTTTCCTATTCCCAAAGAATTGCATCCGGAAGCAGGTAAAAAAATCTTGTCGCTTCAAGATCCGACCAAAAAAATGTCTAAATCCCATAGTTCGTTATCTTACATCGCCATTGCGGACTCGTCGGAAAAAATTCGGCAAAAAATAAAATCAGCTGTAACCGATTCCGGAAACGCCATTAAACACGATCCTATCACCAAACCTGCCATTTCAAATTTGATAACTATCTATCACGCATTTTCCGGAAAAGAAATAAAGCAGATTGAAAAAGATTTTACAAACACGAATTATAAAAACTTCAAAGAAGCGCTTGCGGAAGTGGTGATTGAAAAATTAAAACCTATTCAGGAAAAAAGAAAAGATCTGCTGGAACATAAACAAAAACTCATTGACATTTTAGAAGAAGGCGCCGAAAAAGCCAATGCGAAAGCTTCTGAAACTCTGCGAGAGGTGTATAGCAAAGTAGGGTTGATGTGATGTTATAAAATAAATACACTCTTTCGTTCGCCCAAAAATCCTTGAGAATCCTTGAAAATCTTTGATATTAGAAATTACAAACTTGCCGTACGACCGCGTGGTAAATTTGTAATTTTGCTTCATGTATTTTTGACAAGATTTAGAATTTCTGTAAGTTGTTTTTCGAGCGCTTCTTTTTCTTTTGCTTCCATGGTGATGCGAAGCAGGGGTTCAGTATTTGACGGCCGCACATTAAACCAAAAATCATCATACACGACAGAGATGCCATCAATATAGGATATTTCTTTGGCGTCGCGATAATGCAGCGCAATAGCGTCCAGCGTTTTATCTTTGTCGGCAACCGCAACATTCACCTCGCCCGAGGAAACATACCGTAAAAATGGCTGTATGAGTTCGTCCAAAGATTTGCCGCTTTCGGAAAGAATTACAAATAACTTAAGCATCGCCAAAAATGCCGACTCCGCATAAAAGAAATCGCGGTGATAAAAGTGTCCGGAGAACTCTCCGCCAAAAAGCGCATTGTATTTGCGCATACCTTTTTTTATAAGCGCATGTCCCACACGGCTCATCACCGGCTCGCCGTCGTTTTGTAAAATTATCTCCGCAACAACACGAGAAGAGTTCACGGTGCAGAGAACTTTTTCACCCGGATTCTGTTTCAAGAGATAACTTGCAAAAATTGCCGTCATAATATCACCGGGGATTGCAAAACCGGAAGACGTCATAAACCGCACACGGTCGCCATCACCGTCAAATGCCGCACCCAAATCCCCTTCTTTTTCTGTGACCGCTTTTTGTAAATCTTTGAGCGTTTCGTCTTTAAGCGGGTTTGCTTCGTGGTTTGGAAACGTCATGTCAACCTCTCCGTATAAAATTTCTGCCTCCAGCATCGGCAAGCGTTCCAATAATTTTGGCAGCAGCATACCTACCATGCCATTTCCCACATCAAAGACAATACGCATGTTTTGTATAGCATTCACGTCAACCAACGAACAAATGTAATCAAGGTAGGCCGTTTCCATGTTTTGCTCCGTAACGGATCCTTTTTCACTCGGAACAGGAAAAATGCCGCGAAGCGCGGTATTCCGAATTTCCTCCATGCCGCTTCCTTCGCCTATGGGTTCAGCCCCTCGGCGCGATAATTTAAAACCGTTGTACTTTGCCGGGTTGTGCGAAGCGGTAACCATTACACCGCCATCTGCCTTCAAGTGGTTTATTGCAAAATAATGGAGCGGCGTAGTACTCAACCCGCAATCAATGACATGACATTTTTCATCCATAAGACCGCGCAACAACTCCTGCTTTAATTCCGGCGAGGAAGAGCGCGCATCTGCGTTTATTACCACCAGCGGGTTCTGTTCCTTATTCAACGCCGTAACCCAAATATACTGCGCAAACGCCCGCCCAATACGATAAGCCGCCTCGGACGTAAGCTGGTCCGGCACAGTGCCCCGGATGTCGTAGGCTTTGAAAATTGACGGATTGATTTCCATAAAACATGAATTATGAATCAAGAATCAGGAATTAAGGAAAAAATACAAACCATTCCCATAATTCATAATTCTTGCTTCTTGATTCAAAATGTTTATTGTGTAGTATTTCTATAGTATATCAAAAAGCATACAATACGCATATGTCTTTACAGATCGGAATCGTCGGGCTTCCTAATGTGGGTAAATCAACTTTATTCCAAGCGCTTACAAAAAAACAAGTTGATACCTCAAACTATCCCTTTGCCACCATTGATCCCAATGTGGGCGTAGTCGCCGTGCCCGATCCGCGCTTGGCAAAACTCACGGAACTTTCCCGCTCAAAAAAAACAATTTCCGCCTCCATTGAATTTGTAGATATTGCCGGACTCGTAAAAGGCGCGCATGAAGGCGAAGGACTCGGCAATAAATTTCTTTCTCATATCCGCGAGGTGGATGCCATTGTGGAAGTAGTCCGCGCGTTTGAAAACGCGGATATTCATCATGCAGCCGGACGCATTAACCCCGCGGAAGATCGAGATATTATTCACACGGAACTTGTGCTTGCGGATTTAGATACGGCAGAACGCGCGGTAATACGCCAGGAAAGGGAAGCAAAAACAGGCGGCGCGCGGGAACGAAAAAAATTAGATATCTATAAAAATATGCGG
>SBBS01000056.1 GCA_005239605.1 bacterium
AATTTCTTGCGTTAGCCCTGCTAGCGCTTCAAAATTTTCACCGGCGCCCCATCTCATATTTCTGAAATTTCACTCTAAAATTTATTAAGGGACAGGTCTCATGATTGAATATGTCTCGCGTTGAACTTCTTCAAAAATTGAAAGCGAAACGAAAAGAAATAGCCGACCGCGAAGGCGCGGAGCTTTTTATGGTGTTTACCAATAAAACTCTGGAAGAGACGGTAAAAGCAATGCCCGCTACATTACAGGATCTGGCGCTTGTGAAAGGGTGGGGAAAAACAAAGATTTCAAAGTACGGCAATGATATACTTGCTGTGTTTAAAGATTTTGAGAACTTGGAAATCGAATTTCCAAGTATACTTGGAAATTCGATTTCCAAGTCTGGTGGGGCGGTGTTTTCGGTATCCGAATTTTTAGAAGCCGTAAATATCACGCTTTCGCGATTGGGAACCGTTCGCGTTCAGGGCGAGGTAAGTGAAATGCGGCATCGCGGATCGGTTGTGTATTTTACATTAAAAGATACAGCGGGTACGGAGGCAAATATGAAATGCGTGCTATGGGCTTCTACATACGAGCGCGAGTATAATTATTTGGAAGACGGCATGGAAGTGGTGATTGATGCCCAGCCGGAGGTATACGCGAAATTTGGCGCGTTTGATGTGCGGGTAGAAAAGATAGAGCCGGTTGGGGAAGGCGCCTTACAGAAAGCATTTGAAGCATTAAAGAAAAAATTGGAAGCAAAGGGATATTTTTCGGCAGAAAGAAAACGTCCTCTGCCGCATATTATTCAGCGCATCGGCGTTGTAACATCCGAAAAAGGAGAGGCGATAAACGATTTTTTAAAAAATATCGGTAATTTCGGCTTTGAAATTATACTTTGTGATGTGCGTGTGGAAGGGGATCGGGCTGAAAATTCCATTGTCTCGGCGTTTCGCGAGTTTAATGCTTTGCGGTCTGATTTGGATGTTCTTTGTTTAATACGCGGCGGCGGCGGGCTTGAAAACTTAAAAGCGTTTAATACCGAGCGCGTTGCCGAAGCGGTTGTCTCTTCGCGCATCCCCGTGCTTACGGGCATCGGCCACGAACGCGATATAACAATTGCGTCTCTTTCTTCCGACGCGGATTTTTCAACCCCGACCAAAGTTGCCGATGCCATTCGGCGGAGCAGGGAAGATGTGCTAAGAAATGTTGAAAAAGAAAGGGATCTTTTGGCGCTGTGCGCGGGCGATATGCTTCATGAAACGACGCGCGCATATTCTATTCTTACAGAAGATATAAAACAACTTCCCTTGATTATGTTAGAACGGACGCAAGTGCGAATATCCGCGGGTGCGCATCAGCTGGAGGCCGCATTAGGAAAAATTTTCAATGCGTTTCGTATGCTAGAGAACGCGTTTACAAACGCAACGCATGCGTTTCGCGCGCGCGCGCAAAAAATGGAGCATGCGTTTTCTTTGGGGGCTCAGCGCATGAGAGAGTTTACGGAACGCATGTTTCGGCTGGGGGATAAGCGGATTGCCGTCGCGGAGGCGGCATTACTCCCGCTTGATCCTGTGGCTCCCTTGCGGCGCGGGTACAGCATTGTGTATGGGAAAGGCGGGAAGGTGATAAAACGGGCGGAGGACGTTACTATCGGAGAAAACATTATACTTTGGTTATACGAGGGTAAAATAAAATCTCGGGTAGAAGAAAAATTTAATGAAAAGTTCAAAAATTAAAATGTAAAATGACAACGAAAAAATTTAAAATTTTTACATTTTGAATTGTCATTTTACATTTTGATGTTTTCATTTTACATTAGCTATATGGCTTCAGAAAAACAATCCATAGAACAATCATTAAAACGGCTTGAAAAAATCGTGGAAGAACTGACCGCGCGCGACGTGGACGTGGAAGAAGGGCTAAAGAAGTTCAAGGAAGGCGTGGAATTGGTAAAATTTTGCCGAGCGCGGTTGGGGGAAGCAGAAAACGAATTCAAAAAATTACAGGCGGAACTTGAAGACGGGGATGGAAACGCATAATTTGGGATCGTTGCCTTCTTGGGATTTGTCGGCTTATTTTAACAACAAGGATGATCCGCGTATTTTAAGTACGCTTACGGATACCAAAAAACGCGCGGAAGAATTTACTCATCGCTGGCGGGGTGTTCTCACAACCGTATCTTTGCCAACGGAAATTCTATTCGCGCTTCAGGAATATGAGGCAATTTTTCAAGAAGGAATAAAACCGCTTCATTTTGCGCAATTATTACAGAGTGTCAATAGCGCGGACGCGGATCACGGCGCGCTTTTTCAAAAAACACAAACTGCCTACACCGAGCTGTATAACCAACTTATATTTTTTGAATTAGAGTTATTGGCGTTGTCGGACAATGCGCTTCAAAAACTGGCCGGCGCTCAAGAACTTTCCAACTATCGGCATTTTTTACTTATTCTTCTTAAAACAAAACCTCACCG
This sequence comes from bacterium, assembly GCA_005239605.1. Classification (GTDB taxonomy): domain Bacteria; phylum Patescibacteriota; class Minisyncoccia; order Ryanbacterales; family 2-02-FULL-48-12; genus 02-FULL-45-17b. The sequence goes on from SBBS01000056.1 coordinate 2,457, forward strand.
GCTGCCGGAACGCGAGGAGCAAATGCTCACAGATTTTTCTTTAACGGGCAAGAGCGCGTTTACGCGTTTGTTTGACGAAGAGCTGTCGCAAAAAAAGTTCTCCGTTTCTATTGGAGAAAAAAAAGAAGAATGGCCGGAAGAAAAAGTGTTGAATTTGCTTCAAAATCCAAATCGAGATATACGTAAGGCCGGAGCAGACGCGCTTACCAAAGGCTTGAAGGAAGATCTTCGGCGGCTGACTTATATTTTCAACGTGCTTGGTGAGGATAAACGCATACGCGACCGATATCAAAAATTTGAAACGCCGGAAGCATCGCGGCATCTCGCGAATGAAGTTGCGCAGGAGGCGGTTACCACGATGAGTGAAGCGGTGAGCAAGCGCACTTCGCTTGTTGCTGATTATTATAATTTGAAGCGCGAGGTTTTGGGTTTGGATGAACTATATGATTATGACCGCTACGCGCCGGTGTTGGAAACAGAACGCGTGTATACGTTTGAAGAAGCAAAGGAAATGACGCTTGCCGCTTATGGAAAATTTTCTCCTGTTATCCGCGAACGGGCAGAGGAATTTTTTCAAAAAAAATGGATTGATGCCGAAACCAAACATGGCAAACGCGGCGGGGCGTTTTGCTCTTACGGCACGCCCGACAAACATCCCGTGGTCTTTTTAAATTATCTTGGAAACACAAAAAGCGTTCTTACGCTTGCGCATGAGTTGGGGCATGGAGTGCATGGGTCGCTTATGCGGAAACAAACCTTTCTTAATTTTGATGCGCCCCTCACTATAGCCGAGACTGCAAGCGTGTTTGGAGAAATGCTGGTGTTTGATAGTTTACGGGACGGCGTTTCCGGCAAAGAACGTCTTGCTCTGCTCATGGGTATGATTGAAGAAATTTTTGCGACCGTGTTTCGCCAGCACGCCATGTATAAATTTGAGCGGGATTTTCATGCCGCGCGCCGGAGCGAAGGAGAGTTAAGGCCGGAGCGCATCAGCGAGCTTTGGATGGCGCGCCAAATGGAAATGTTCGGGAATTCGGTTACGCTGACCGATAATTATCGCATTTGGTGGAGCTATATTCCGCATTTCCTGCACACGCCGTTTTATGTGTATGCCTATACGTTTGGAGAACTTTTGACGTTGTCGTTTTATGACATGTATCAAAAAACTGCCGATAAGGCGGCGTTTGCCGACAGGTATGTCGCTCTGCTGGAAGCGGGCGGCGCTAAAACACCGGAGGAATTAGTGGAATCATTCGGCATAGACTTATCACACAAAGAATTTTGGGAAGGCGGCCTTCGGGTGGCAGGCGAAATAGTAGAGGAAGCAAAGAATTTACATAAGGAAATTTAAAAATTTATACACCAGAATATTTCCGGTATATGCAGATATGCATGCATAAGCTAAGAGCAATAAATTTGCACAAAAAATACCCTCTTTGGAGAGGGTATTCGTATATTTATCCCCATTAGAGATGCTATCTCTCATGAGATTTACAAAACAGGATATTTCCCGTTCCAGCAGGCATAACACATTTCGCGCGGAGCTGGATAGACGCTTTTAAGGCCTTCCAAAGAAAGATATCCAAGAGAATCTATAGGATACGGATTACCGTATTTGTTCTCTGCTCTTTCATTTATGAGCAATCGGATGCTTTCCTTGTCACCACAAGTTCGAGCTATCAATTCATCCGGAATTCGCCCCGTATCTATGCCATAGAAACAAGGATCGGTAATGGGCGGACTGCTTATGCGCACATGCACTTTGCGGACGCCGTGGGATTTCAATAGATAGGCAACGCGCGGCATTACATTTCCGCGGACAATGGAATCGTCTACCACTACAATCGATTTTCCACGCACATACTCAGGAATGATTCCCAATTTAAGCTCAATGCCTTGTTGTCGGAGGTCGTTGATCGGTTCCATGAAACTTCGTTCTGCGCCGTGAAGGCGGAACATTGCTTCCTGGACATAGGGCAGGCGCGCTTCTTCGGCGTATCCGTGAGCCGCGAGGATTCCCGAATCGGGAACGCCAAGAACAAAGTCTGCGTCGCGCGGCGGCGGTTGTTCGTGAGCAAGAATATGCCCGAGCCTGCGGCGGAATAACGCAACGCGTTCTCCAAAAAATGTTTGCGAATCTTGCCGCTGAAAATAAATACTTTCAAATGCGCAATGATGGCGTACCGGCTCGTGGTATTGATATGTTTTTTGAATGATGCCGCCAAACGTGTTTTGAAGCACCAGGCACTGCCCGGGGTTAACAGAACCCAGAAAACGGGCTCTCGGCAGTTTTGTTTCATCAAAGATGTTGTTTTCTGAGGAGATAAGAAAACCATTTGCGAAACTGCCAAACTCAAGCGGGCGGAATCCACTCGGATCACGCATGGCATAGATACAATTATTGTGAAGAAACACGGCAGAGAATGCCCCTTCCCACATAGAAGCGGCGTTCCGCAGGGCTTCTCCGAACGTTTGCTGAGACGAGGTTTCTAGCGATCGTATCATGAGTTCGGAGTCTAGACAGGTTTGCCAATCAGATTCTTTCAAATTTTCTCGTTTGTACAAACGGTGGTAAAGCCGTTGTACGCAGGAAGGCACTAAGTTCCCATTGAAAGACATAAAGAATGGATCCCCGAGAAAATTGCCGCGCATGGGTTGTATGGCCGCTTTTGCTTGTTCTACGGATCGCGGGTCAGAAAAGTTCACTCCAGTAGTCGCATAACGGAGATGCCCAATACCCGCAATACCACGCCAGCTCAATGATTTAAATTCTTCCCGCATCCGGAAAAAAACACGATCCAGAGTGCCAAGACCTTTTTGTTCTTTGAAGTATCCATCCGCGCGGCTGATTACAATACCGGCGCTGTTTTGGCCTCTATGATGCTCATGCAGCAAGATGGTAAAAATAAATTGAGCAATATCATTTGAGGCATTTTCCTGTATGACGGCAGCTACCCCGCACATATATTTCCCTCCATTGAAATTTATGAACGTGCAAATACTTTCTTTTGTAGATTGACAGAATAATTCTGGTTTGTCCAGCGCCCCTTGACTCTTATGCAAAAAACTGCTAGCATCTCTAAACCTGTGGATAATGCGTGAGTGGCATGTTGTGGAAGCGAGAATCCTGTGGTACT
>SBBS01000104.1 GCA_005239605.1 bacterium
GCGCACAACACAAAAGCCCTGTATGATTTCTCATATAGGGCTTTTGCTTGATTTTTCGGCCTTCGCCGATTATTTCCCGCCTCTTACGTCATATGACACTTCTTATACTTCTTCCCGCCCCCACAAGGGCATGGTTCATTGCGCGCAATCTTTTTCCCATCAGCGCGAAAAAACGTATGCCTTGTCGGTACTTCAGGCTGATGATTGAAATTGATGCCAAATTTTTTTAGAAAAAGCGTGTACGTATGCCATGGTTCTTGTTCAAACGCTTTCTTTTCTTCCCGTTCTTCGCGTTTTGCCAGTTTCCGTTCTGAAAATGGGAGTGCGCCTTCCTTATTTTGTAAAAAAAGTGCGGCAGCAACCGATCGAAGTATCCTGTCATGTTCTTTTTTTGTATATACCCTCTCTGATTTGCTCTTTGAAACATGGTATCCACGCGATGTTTTTTTGCTCATCCGGTCGGTTTTTTCTACGAATCCGTATGCAATTACCTGGTCGTATTCACCTGCTTCGTATCGCCTAAGTTGATCTGCCGCGAAATCATAATAAGGATTAATCTTGAGGGCTGTTTCCAACATCCGCTTCCCTGCATATGCTTCCCCGTTCTGAAAGAGCGCAATAGCAGTATTCGCGTACAGGCGATATACCTCGCGAAATGTAGTACGCTCATTCAAAAGCGCTTGAAACGCCTTTCGATACTCCGAAAGAGATTTTTCGGCTCCATCCGGCTCTTTCATGTATTGCATCCCGCGTCTATAGTGCGTGTTCCACTCCTCGGTGTGCGTAATAAAAGCTTGCAGATCCTTTTGCTCTCCTTGGTGATCTTTTTCCCGCTCACGCCACATATCATTGGGCGATTTACCGCCCAACGTCTTTCTGGGAAGCGCGTTCGCAAATTCTTGTAATGCCGGCATAAGTTCATTAAGCGCTTCACGACAGTCAAACTCCCTTGATTCCGCAAGTCCCATGAGAAGCGCGGTCGGGGCGCGATAATCTTCGTCGTCAATATCAGTGGTTTGAATCCATTTTTGCACTTGCTTTACAGATACAAACTTGTCTATGCGGTATTTCTGAAATGCCTGTTCAAGTTTTTTTCTTGCTTCCCCCAGAGAAACAAATGATTCTGTCCCATATTCGTTTTGTTCTGCAATATCATCCACATTACGGCTCATATTATAAACCATTTTCGGATTTATACCGCGAAACATTTTTTTAAAATGCCGTTCTGAATTTTTCTCGAGAGAAAACGGCAATATTATACTCGCGCCACTTACTATTTCGTAATGATCCCGCACATAACAAATCCTGCCAGTAACCCATGTTCCCGGTTTTGCCTGAAAGGTTGCCAAATATTCTTTGACGAGAAAAACGGTACTTTTTGAGAGGCTCCGAAGACTCATATCACTGCCCACCCGCACATCAAGCACCTCAAAAACATCATAAAGCGATTTTGTGAGGTCCTTATAAACCGCGAGCTCTTCTCCGGTAAGCCGCAGAGGATTTGTTTCATAAAAATGCTCGATTGGCGTCTTGCCGTTCTGCAGCTTAAAATCGAATAAAAACCATTCGTTGCAATATTTTTCGTCGTCTTCGCTGATCATTCTTTCTTCTTCCGGCAGCATAAGAACATCCGCAAAAAAAGTGCTCAAAGCCCGACGGACCTCCCTTGGATATGCATCCCCATAATATTCTAACACCTTTGGAATTGTGCCGCGACGCAACATAAACTGTTCTTACCTCTTTCCCGCCGCAAAAGCAAACCACATAAAATACCGTTCCAAATCGGCAAGCGTGGTGCTGTATTGCTTTTCGCCATATATCGTGTCGCAAAACACCTCGCGGACACGAGCAATTTCACGGAGACGTTGCCCTTCAATCCAACGCTGGTCTTCCATGGTCAAATCAAACAGATCAAGCGCGCGTTCTACTGCCTGATGAAACCGATGACCATCTTTTCCTTGGGCACGGGCTGCCCTTCCCACCTCACTGCCAATATTGCCTAATTGTTCCATTAACGACATGCGGAACCACTTCCCCTTAGCCGCTTCTTTGTGTATAAAATTTCTCATTCTTTTACGAGTTTTTTTATTATATTACTTATTTTTTCACGAATTTCTGGATTATCAACATTTCGGGTACGATTTCCGAACGCAGGTTTTAGGTTGATCATGGAATCATATTCAATAAAATCCTCTCCCGCGTTATCAGGATGCAGATTTATTCCCCATGTAAATTCGCGATGAGCCCTCTCCTGTTCTACTAACACAAGCTCTTCATCTGCATGAAATTCACCTCCCACTGCCATGATCTCATGTTCCAAATCAACCACCGCTTTTACCATATCACCGTAAAGTTCGTTCGCAATGCTTCTTAGCTCTTCCATTGTTATTGGTTTTTTAATTATTTTTATTTCCATACCCTTTATTATATGTCACATTCTTGGTTTACAAGCAAAGAACTTATCGGTTCAACCGCTAAATGGTTAAGCCGCAGCGTTTTTCTCGCTCCCGAAAAATACTTGTTTCTATGAATTACAAAACTCTCATCTTGTCATAAAACGTGAGCAATCCAAAATACCGTGAACGGTTCACGTTTTCTGACAAGGTATGAACTTTTACAAAC
>SBBS01000086.1 GCA_005239605.1 bacterium
CACCAAGCCCCGGCCAGATTTCGGGAATTTTTAGCCGAAAATTTATTAAGGGACAGGTCTCATATACAAACGCGCATGAATAATCAAAAAAAACTTAGTTTGGAGGAAACATTGGTTGATGCGGAGAATTTACCCGGGTTTGACACCACGCGATTTGAAGGCGTCCTTGAGCATCCAATAGGAACGCATGTATTTTTGGCAATAGGCGGTTTTTTTTTGGCGGCAGGCTGTCTTCTTGCCGTTCGCGCCGGGTATCTTATGCTTGCTCGGGGAAAAATGTATGCCGCGCGCGCGGAAGACAATCGGCTTGTCCATCAGACCATTCTTCCCGAACGCGGCGTTATTTTTGATCGCACGGGCATTCCGCTTGCATACAATGTGCCCGGTTTCCGCATAGCGATTGACACGCGCGGCGCTCAAAAAAGCGCCCTGTTGCCTCGTCTGGAAGAACTGGCTCATGTATTGAATCGCGACGCCGCAGAACTTGCCGCAACGGTAGAACGCTATTGGGAATACGGCGAAGTTGCAGTTGACAATATATATGAATGGAATATCGCAAATGATATTATAACGCGCTTCAAAGATGAAGATGCCATTCGGGTTATACCCGCGCCGCTTCGCGCATATGCGGCGCATCCCGCGTTTGGGCATGTGATTGGTTATGTTGGCGCTGTTACGGATGAAAATATGCTGGGTGAAGTTGGAAAAACAGGAATAGAAGGAATGTATGATGCGATATTGCGCGGAAACCCGGGCGTAAAGATCGTGGAAACAAATTCTCGCGGCGCGATATTGTCCGAAGGAGTGTACCAGCGCGAAAATAAAGGAAAAAATCTTATGGTAAGCATTTCTGCTGATTTGCAGAAAGTTGTGTATGAGGCAATTCAAAAAACAGCGGAGGAACGCGGTTTTAGCGGCGGATCCGCCGCAGCTCTTGATGTAAAGACGGGAGAAGTGCTCGCGTTGGCAAGCTATCCGGGGTTTGACGCTAATGTGATGAGCAATGGCGCCCCGCGGGAGGAAGTTTCACGTTTGTTATCCGACAAAAACAATCCGTTGTTTTTTCGCGCCGTCAAAGGACTCTATCCTCCCGCTTCCACGGTAAAACCGTTTCTTGCGGCTGCCGCTATTGATGAGCGCGTGATTGATCCTAAAAAAATAATTTATACGGAAGGACGCATAGTGGTGCCAAATCCTTTTGATCCTGATCGTCCGGCTATTTTTAAAGATTGGAAAAATCATGGTCCCGTTGACATGATGCGGGCCATTGCTGTTTCATCTGACGCCTATTTTTATACCATAGGAGGCGGCCATGGCGATATAGATGGATTGGGCGTTGACCGGATGCATGATTATTTCTTGCGATTTGGTTTAGGTCAGCGTACCGGTATTGATCTTTTAAGCGAGGAAGAAGGATTGGTGCCCAATAAGGCATGGAAAGCGGAAAAATATCCAAATGATCCAATGTGGCGCGTGGGAGATTCTTACAACATGAGTATTGGACAAGGATGGCTTTTGGCAACTCCTATCCAGATGGCGCGAGCTGCGTTAGCGCTTGCTCGAAAGGGAGAGCTTTTGCGGCCGCGTCTTGTTCAAACGATTACTCACAACGGGGATACCGTCCAAAACGATTTTTTTCCTGCGGAGCCGCCTGTTCCGGTGTCTATAAACAAAACAAGTCTGGAAGTTGCGCGGCAAGGCATGCGGTTAGCGGTAACAGAAGGTACCGCAATGGGTGTTGTTGATATACGATTGCCCGTTGCGGCAAAAACAGGCACGGCTGAAATTGATGCATCGGGACGCACTCATTCGTGGTTTATCGGATTTTTACCTTGGGAAGATCCTCGTTTGGCGCTTGTGGTAAATATGGAAAATGGCCCTGCGGGAAATCTGGTTGGCGCCACAGCCGTGGCGCATGAAATCCTGCAATGGTGTTTTCCACAAAATTTATTGACAAATAACTGCTGAGCGGATAGGATAAGAATTTGTGTATGGACAATAAAAATCAAAACAATGAAGAATCGCCCATGGAGGGGCAATCAGTGGAATATATGAGCAAGGAGGGTTATGAAAAACTCAAGCAGGAGCTTGAAACTTTAAAAACACGCGAACGCATTCGTATTGCGGAGCGTTTGGAATATGCAAAAAGTTTGGGGGATCTTTCCGAGAACGCGGAATTTGACGCCGCAAAAGAAGAACAAATGCTGAATGAAATACGCATTGGAGAACTGGAGCAATTACTGCGCCGCGCCGCCATTGTTGATAAAAATCTTTCTACCGCGTCAATTGGCATCGGCTCAACCATTGTAGTGCGCATGCAAGAATCAGATAAGGAAGAAACATACATAATGGTGGGTTCTTCCGAGGAAACAAATCCTCTTACCGGCCACATTTCTCATGAATCGCCGCTGGGGCGCGCATTTTTAGGATGTAAAAAAGGACAAACGGTAACCGTCGCAACTCCCCGCGGGGCGGCAAAATATGTTATAGTGAAAGTATCATAAAAAATTCAAAGTTCAAAAATCAAAATGCAAAATTAATGAAGAAATGTTTTTGCTTCACAAAAACATTTCTTTCCAATCTATCGTGTCTCTCGAAGATATTCGCCGAACACGGCTTCAAAAAATAGAACTCCTTCGCGGCGCGGGAATGGATCCCTATCCTTCCGACTCAAAGCGCACGCACACCATACAGAACGCGCGCGCTGATTTTTCGTTTCTGGAAACATCAGGCGCGCCTGTTGTAATTGCGGGGCGAATACGCGCTATGCGAAGCCATGGCGGTTCTTTATTTTTAGATATTGAAGACGGCACCGGTAAGTTGCAGGGATATCTCAAAGAAGACACATTGGGAAAAGATTCGTATGATTTTTTCGTTTCCGCGGCAGACGTGGGAGACATCATAGAAATATCCGGCGCTGTTTTTACAACAAAAAAGAAGGAGCAAACATTGAAAGTTGCAAAATGGCGCATGATGGCAAAGTCTCTTTTGCCTTTGCCGGAAAAGTGGCATGGTCTGCAGGATGCCGACGAACGATACCGGAAACGATACCTAGACTTTATGTTTCATCCGCATGCGCGGGAATTGGTTGTAAAACGAGCTCTTTTTTGGCGGGCAATGCGATCTTTTCTGGAAGAACGCGGATTTTTAGAAGTGGAAACTCCTGTATTGGAAACTACCACCGGAGGGGCTGACGCGCGGCCATTTAGTACCCATCATAACGCGCTCGATATAGACGTTTATTTGCGCATTTCTTGCGGCGAGTTGTGGCAAAAACGGCTTATTGTTGCCGGTTTTCCAAAAGTGTTTGAAATCGGACGTATTTTTCGCAATGAAGGCATGTCCGCGGAGCATCTGCAGGATTATACACAAATGGAATTTTATTGGGCGTTTGCCGATTATCAAGACGGCATGAAGTTGGTAAAAGAATTGTATCAGCATGCGGCAGAAAAAACATTCGGCACGCTTCAGTTTGCGAACGGTTCCCATTCGTTTGATCTGGGCGCTGAATGGAGAGAATATGATTACCGCGAACTTCTGAAAGAAAAAACAGGTATTGATATTCTTGAGACAAAACTTACGGAGATTGAAGCAAAACTAAACAAGCTTGGCGTAGTATACGATAAAAAAGAAGTAAACTTAGCGCGCGCCGCAGACGCATTATGGAAACACTGCCGAAAAGATATTGCAGGTCCCGGATTCTTAACGCATGTGCCGGTATTCCTAGAACCGCTGGCAAAACGCAAACCCAACAATCCAAACGTGGTGGAGCGGTTTCAGATTATTCTTGCCGGTTCCGAAATGGGCAAAGGATACAGCGAATTAAACGACCCGCTGGATCAGCGTGCTCGTCTGGAAGAACAACAGCGCCTACGGGAGGCAGGAGACGAAGAAGCCCAAATGATTGATGAAGATTTTATTGAAGCATTGGAATACGGCATGCCGCCCACGTGCGGATTTGGCGTAAGCGAGCGGCTGTTCAGCGTGCTTGCGGGAGTGCCGATAAGAGAAAGTCAAATTTTCCCCTTGATGCGGCCCAAATAAGCAGCGATGGAGTTATCCCCACCTTTCCCAAAAACCCCCCCTAAAAAAACGCATACTAGGGTATACTGATAAGGTATACTACATAAGACCTGTCCCCTAATAAATTTTAGAGTGAAATTTCAGAAATATGAGATGGGGCGCCGGTGAAAATTTTGA
>SBBS01000017.1 GCA_005239605.1 bacterium
CGCCAGATGATTATCTGGGGCGTCATATTTCTTGCCGTGATGGTCGCCGTATGGGGGTTTGTGGATATTGTGCTTGATTTTATTTTCTCGGGTACCGAGTCATCAGGCACTCCGACTCCAATTCCAAAAGGACCAGCACAATAAGCAATTTAGGAATTATCATCAAAAGCCCCCTTACCCGGGGGTTTTGATTTGTTTCAAGACACATATATGATACTATATAAATCATGGGAATCACAATTACCGCCATTTTTAACCGGCTCACTCAAGTATTTAATCTGATTATCCCTTTCTTGGTGCTTCTGGCAACCGTAGTGTTTATTTTTGGCGTTGTAAAATACGTTGCCGCGGGCGGAGATGAAAAAAAGATAGAGGAGGCAAAGAGCGTGATTGTATGGGGCATTATCGCGCTTGCGGTTATGGTTACCGTATGGGGATTTGTAAGTATTGTAATAGATGCCATCTTTGGCGCCGAAAGTCTCCCGCCGCTCCCCGGCCCCGATCTTGCGCCGTTTTTGTGATAGTTACTTAAGGCAACATATGCAATAGACCTGTCCCTTAATAAATTTTAGAGTGAAATTTCAGAAATATGAGATGGGGCGCCGGTGAAAATTTTGAAACGCTAGCAGGGCTCACGCAAGAAATTTTCACCAAGCCCCGGCCGGATTTCGGGAATTTTTAGCCGAAAATTTATTAAGGGACAGGTCTAATGTTCGGCCTTGCATACGTTGCTTAAAAGAGTCTTTTTCTACAAAACTGGAGCGGGTAACGGGGATCGAACCCGTATCCTCAACTTGGCAAGCTGACGTACTGCCATTGTACTATACCCGCAAGGTTGTATTGTCTTTTATTTACAAGTAAAATAATAAATGGTTTTTGTTAATTTTGCAAATCGCGCTAACCTTACTTGTCAGCAATGCCGAAGTGGCGAAACTGGTAGACGCGCCAGGTTTAGGACCTGGTGGGGAAACCCATGAGAGTTCGAATCTCTCCTTCGGCACTTTTTCTCAAAACAAAAAACCTGCTGTAATTAATTATAATTACTGTGAATTAGAGTTAAATAAAGAAAATCTGCTTTTTTATCTGTTATTTTGCAAAGGGTCTTAAATGTTACCGAGAAGGATATTTACGACTTTGTCGCATACGGCCAATATTTAATGGAACACCAAAACTGTCGTTGATTTTCAAGCTTTCTTCGGATTTTGCGGGACAAAAGTCCCAGTTGGTGCCCCCACCAGGATTTGAACCTGGAACCTTCTCCTTAAGAGGGAGCAGCTCTGCCAATTGAGCTATGGGGGCCCGCAAGACGAAGCGGGCAAGTCTGCCAGTTGAGCTATGGGCGGAGGTTGCGCGCGCTTACACGCTTTTTTATAGTACATCTTTATAAGCAAAATTCAAGAAAAATTCCGCTTACGGCGAATAAGCGGAATACTTATTAAAATTCAATAATGTCATATTTTAAATTTTGTAAACCGCGCCTGCTCAAACGATGCGGTATCCTTACATGATGAGAAGAAACCGTATAGCAAGTCAAATATAACTTATCAAACGTAGCCAGACTTATAAAACAAAAGAGTATGTATTGCGTGTTATCAACCACACACCAAATATGACCTTCTTGGATGCATTCGTAAAAAAAATATATTTTATTGTCTCCATCCTGCTTGCCCTCATCATTAAAATACTGAAGCGCCTGCGCGAGTTCTGATCCGCATAGAAAACAATAATCGTTCCGATTCCGCACAACCGCCTGTTTCATATCGCCAGTGATATAAATCTTCCAATCCGATATATCATCAACATCAGAATCATATCTTGTTAAGATATACGGGCAAGAATGCTTTCTGTTTTTACACAAAAAATAGTGAATCGCGGTTGCTCCTTCTTGAACATGCTCGCCAACATCAAAAATTTCCTCTCCGCAAAGAGGGCAAAATCGTTTCCGGGGATGTATAGATGTTCTCACAAATACCCTCCTGGGCTATGTAAATTGGAAAAGATATCATGTATATTGTATCACATACTACATACATAAGCACCGTAGTTCAAGGGATACCTGCCCGCCTCTGCCTGTGCCCTCGTAGTTCAACGGATAGAACTGCCCCGTCCTAAGGGGCCGATATAGGTTCAAGTCCTATCGAGGGCAGAGGCGCTGGCAGGCGGGGAACAACCCCGTCCCGACTCACCGCATCACTTCCCGCGCCGCATTCCAGAAGCGCGGATCATTGTGCCGCTCTTTCATCCAGTACCACCACTCAGCGCCCCAGAGATAATATCCATCAAATCCTGATTTGTTGGCGTATCGGATTGAATCTTCAAAAAACGGTAGATCAAAGACCTTAAGCTGCTCTTCCAACGGAACATCGCGAAGCGCGCGCGGCAGCCACGGCTCCATGCCAAGCTCAATAACAAGAAACTTTTTTTCGTAATCCCACAATAAAAACCGGATAATGTGCTCCTTTAGGCGGAAAAATTCGGGCCCGAGAGGATATTCAATAAACCCGAATGTATCGTTGTATACCCGGCGATACATAGTAGTGCCAAACACATCTCCCCGTTTTGCGGCAAAATACCACAGCCCAAGCTCGCCTGAATCCGTCGTGATAATGGGATGATTCGCATCAAGCGACCGCGCCAAAGCAATCTCGGCATCAACTATTTCACGGCTCACAGTAGAACAATCGCCAAAAGGCAAAAACGGCTCATTCTCCACCTGCCAATACATGAGCGCAGGCGAATCTTTGTATCTATTGACCACAATTTCAACAAATTCCAACAAACTTTGAACTTTGAACTTTGAACTTTGAATTTGAGCCCATGCGGGCTCATGGCATTCCGGCCACCGCGGCACTTTTTTGCCCACCACAAGAATAACATCGGCGCCGACTTCCTCCGCGCGGCGCATCTGATAATCCAGGCCGGAAAAATCATATACATCATCTTGCGGTTCCAATAAATCCCAATACGCTATAAGGCGCAGATGTCGCGCGCCAAGATCGCCAAGGATGGCTTCATAAGTCATTTTCCAGTCACCATCAGGTCCGATCATCCGACCGGACGCTTCGGACTGCGTTACCACGAGTTCCGAAGCAAATTTTTGCGAAAACGTTACGCCCCAGCTAATGGGACGCGCCGGATCGGGAAGCGTTGAGTGCATATAATCCCCCACACCCAAGACAATTATCGCAAGCGATACGATCGTAAACGCCGCAAACTCGCCCAAAAGCGTGCGCACACGAAACCGGGCGTGCAAGAGTAGCCACCCCATGATAAATACGATAAGAAACCGCACGCTCTCAAGCGCGTTCACCAACGGCGGCGATCCCAGGGAGATTGCGTAAAACACAAGCGCTGATCCTGCGCCCGCATACGCGCGATTTGCAACGTACCAAAACATATGGCCAGCGCGAACAGACGAATGTACATGCGTAATGCGCTCACGCAGAAGCGGCACAGCAAGAATAGCAAGCGCCGCAATTACACCTCCCAGTTTTATCCAAAAAAACCCGGTTACAAAGTTTGAAGCGTCAAATACTATTTTGGAAAGCACATACGACATTCCCAGAAACCCTGCGGCAACTAAACCGTACCACAACACCCTTAAACGCACTTCTTTTTCTTCCAGAAATACAAGAATAAACCCGCCGAGGAGAAGCAGCGCAAAACTTATCTCCTGATACACGCTCAAGTCAGCGCCGAGTAAAAACGAGCTGAACACCAAGGTCGCAATCGGTGAAAACCCCGCGATAGCCACGATGGAACCGCCCGCGCGCGCCTTATTAAGCATAAGAAAATAAAAAAACATGCCTGCGATAAAGCATCCGCCGCCCAAGAGCGCGATGCCTATCACAGATGCGGGAACCGTCACGGCGCCAAATGGGAGAAGCGCCACAGCCGCAAACCCCAAGACGCCAAGCCAAAACGTATAGGCAAGCGGATTGAAAACTGTTTTTTTGAGTATCAGCTTATCAAATACCGCGGAAGTCCCCAGC
>SBBS01000018.1 GCA_005239605.1 bacterium
CCGTTTTGGCGCGTGATGGGGCCGCTTGCATTTGGAAGTATTATTTTTAATATGATACTGGCGTATATCGGAAAATATGGTGTTGGGTATTTTTTTTGAATGGATTTTTGGTAAACTCGGTGGAAGAAGCGGCGCGCCGCATAGAGGAACTTTTTGAGAATAAAGAACTCCGAAAGGAACTGGGCGCGCACGCGCATGAATCTGTCCGCGAACAGTTTTTACTGCCTCGCGAAGCGCTTGACCATTTGCAATTATACGCAGATATATTGAGAGTGTAACTGACTTGCGTCTTTTTTTAAGGGTGGTACAATAAGGTATGAATCAGGAACACATGCAATCATCTTTATCACCAGAAAGGAGACCTCGTATGAGCGAGGGAGAAAGTCTTAAACGGGTGCGATTTGATAATCAAGAAGAACGAAAACGTCTTCTTGCTTTACGTGAGAAACAACCACTAAAGAATATGGGCAACGTGGGACTTGCGGAGGAGCAAGAATTGGAAAACATAGATAAAGCGTATGCAGAATTTGTGATGAACGCTGAGTTTGAGATGCGCAAACTTGTTGATTTTGCGGTGCTTGCAAGACAGGAAGTCTTGTCGGGTGAAAATATTGATGACTCACTTGATGAGAAATTATTGGCCCGGTTATTTGAATTCTACATGAATAACGCAGAATTGTTAGAGGCGATGGAGGACCGGATTCGTCAAAAGAAAAAGGAAACCCCCGAATTGTTTTCGTAAAAAATTCTTCCTTCAACCGGCATCTTTCCCTCTAATTGCAGTTTATCAATGACAAATAAAAAGTCCCTCGTTGAAGCGGCAAGGTGGCCGTTTTTTGTTTTGGTTACCGTGCCGGGTTTTTCAAGTGAAAATTCATTGGTTGGATGGCCTTGAAGGATTTTTACCCTCAGTAATTCCGGATGTCCGACTTCCGGAATAATTCCGGAAGTCGGACATCCGGAATTTATTAATGACCAGGCGCCTGGTCGTGGATTGAGCGCGCGCACCATTCGGTCTATTTCATCCGCGGATTTTGTCCAGTCAATATGCCCGTCTTCTTTAGTGAACAATTTGGTGTATGTCGCTTTCGCATGATCTTGTTCTTGCGGCGTAATTTCTCCTGTAATCCATTTGGGAAGCGTTTGTACCAAAAGATCACCACCCAATGTTGCCAAAACATCATGGAGCTCCGGATAAGTTATTTTTTTTAAATCTGAAATTTGAAATTTGAAATCTGAAATTATAGGACCGTGATCCATTTCTTTGTCGGTAAGCATAAGCGTGACACCTGTTGTGTTATCACCCGAAAGAATTGCGCTTTGGATGGGTGAAGGGCCGCGATGACGGGGAAGAAGCGAAGGATGGACATTTATAGTTCCTTTGGGAGAAATATCTAAAAGCGCTTGCGAAAGAATTTTTCCGTAAGCGGCTATAACAAAAATATCTGCCCCATAACTGCGCAATACTTTTAGAAATGCTTCCTCTTTGGGTTTTTCAGGCTGCAGAACGGGAATGGCATGTTTCTCCGCAAGTTCTTTTACCGGCGGGCTTGCGAGCCGATGCCCGCGGCCTGCCGGCTTATCGGGGGCAGTTACCACCGCCGCCGGAGACATGCCGGCGTTTATAAGCTTTTGAAGAATTATGACTGCAAATGGGGGAGTGCCGAAGAAAACAATTTTTATTGAATTATGAACCATGATTCGCTTATTTTTATACGGGGTTTATTTTCTTGATATTCTTCGCTTTTTCAATGAATAACACGCCATTAAGATGATCTATTTCATGCTGCATGACACGAGCGTACAATTTTGAAGTTCCTCTTTGAAACTTTTTGCCTTTTTCATCATATGCTTCTATGGTGACCTTTTCTGAACGTTCCACGACGCCGTATGTTTTAGGCACGCTTAAACATCCTTCCATTTCGCGTATTTTCTTTTTTGAAGCATTTTTGATGATAGGATTTATAAAGGTGTAATAGAGCCACTGTTTTTTCTTTCGGTCCTCACGGGGCACTTCCTCAAGTTCATCCCACATAAGAGCCTCTTGGGAAGCAAGAAAAATCCGCAAATTATAGCCGATTTGCGGGGCCGCAATACCAATACCATCTGCGGCGCCGCGAAGCGCTAGCGCCATTTCCGCAAGCACGTGTTGAATTTTTTTGGAAGTAATTTCCGCGATAGGCACCTCTTGCGCTTTTTTGTGAAGCACGGAGTCCGGATCCGTTACGATTTTTTTTGGGTTGTCGGAAGCCATATTAGATTTTACGCATACCGCGCGCGACTTCTTCTTTCATATCTGTTATATCCGCATGGGTAAATGGTTTCCATAGAGACACTGTTTCTTGACGCGGATAATATTGATCCATAAGCATATCTATTTCTTTCCAAAATGATGATTTATTCATTTCCCGCGTAAGCTCATCAAGCACGCGAACTGAAAGCATGGTGCCAATAAGAGGTTGTAACTTCTTTTTGCGCGCAAAGAACCACACGGCAAGCGTTTCCAATTTGCTCACCGACAAACGGCGCAAAGCGTAAGAAACGAGCTTGCCGTCTTTGCCGCGTATGATAACCGGTTTTTTATTCAATATCTTTTCACCCGTGCGAACAAAAAAATCAATAAAACGGTAAATGTCAGAATTTCGCTGTTTTGGCGCGCGTATTGATTTTGCCGGTTTTCGTGGCATAGTGGTATCATACGGCATGAAGCCTGAATTATGAAGTATGAATTATGGCGTAGAGTTTTGTCCATGATTCATGATTCATGATTCAAGATTCAAGAAATATCCATATGGTCGGCGTCAAAGGCCAGGGTATGGCGGCTTTGTGCGAATTTTTGGTGGCCGAAGGTAAGCGCGTCACTGGTTCGGATACAGCTGAAGTCTTTTCCACCAACAGCGTTCTGGCAAATCTCGGCATCCGCGTACGGCGATTTCAAAAAAAGAATATCACAAAATCGGTTGATATGGTAGTACGTTCAAGCGCGTATGGAGACAACCATGAAGAAATACAGGCCGCCCGTCGATTGGGTATTCCGGTGCTTAATTACATTGACGCGGTAGCCGAACTATTCAATGCCAAGCGCGGCATTTTGGTATCAGGAACGCACGGTAAAACCACCACCACCGCGCTCATCGGCCTGATGATGGAACATGCAAAACGGGACCCTTCGGTGCTGGTAGGCGCGACAGTTCGGCAATGGAATAAAAACGCCCGGGCAGGCCGAGGCCCCTGGATGGTCGCGGAAGGGGATGAATACCAAAACAAATTTTTAGAACTGCGGCCGGAAATCCTTGTTCTTACAAACATTGAATACGACCACCCGGATTTTTTCAAGACGAAAAAACAATATGCAGACGCATTCCGTACGCTTGTGTCGCGTTTGCCATCCAATGGATTGCTTATCGCTGAGAAACATCTCAAGACAATTATTAAAAAAACTCCGTGTAAAACCGTATGGTATGGCATCACGGGAAAAGAAGAGGGCAGGCACATGGAACTCAACAAAACAGCGGCGCTCGCGGTGGCGCGGCATCTCGGTATTCCGCAAAAGATCGCGAAACAATCACTGGAAAACTATAAAGGGACATCCCGTCGGATGGAATTTTATACGTCTCTGACCGCGCCTGTTGTGGTAATAGACGACTACGCCCATCACCCCACGGAAATTCGCGCCGTGCTTGCGGCAGTCCGCCGCCAATACCCCAAGCGCGTCATAACTGCTTTGTTTCAACCGCATACCTATTCACGCACTTACGCGCTGCTTGACGATTTTGCCGGCGCGTTTAAGGACGCAGATGAAGTAGTCCTTCTGCCGATTTATAGTTCCGCGCGGGAACGAAAGGAAGATTATCCAACTGATTTACTTGAGCGCTTGCGAGACGGCATTATACGCATACAAAAGAAAACACCGGCGCACATATTATCTTTTCCAAAAGCAATCGCGCGCGGCAAACACCTGGTTCCTGCCTCCCTAAAGCATGTTATCATAACCCTCGGCGCCGGAGACGGCTGGAAGATTGCAAAAGCGCTTGCATCTAAATTCTGAATTTGGAGATCCAACCTTTGAATTGTTATGGTAAGTCAATTGAAAGCAAAGACCCGTTATCATACACATAAAGTATTTTCTTCTGCGGCGGCGCATAAAAAAATGGATTATCGCCTTTATAGAGAATGTGTTTGTTGCGCGTGCCGCCGCGGCCATCAAGCTCCAGAGCATAGATTGTATTATCTTCCTGGATAATCACATACTGTTCTTCCGGATACGGCATCGCATTCCGGATAATTTTATCTGATTTATAAAACGCCTCTTGCGGGATTTTTTGAAACGAAGGCAATTGTTCTTCGGGCAAAATCCAGCGAATAGAAATTTCATCTGTATTCCACCAAAGCAGGTAGGCGTCAGTATGCAGTATGTTTTGAACGTCTGACGATTTGGCAAGAAGTTGGATAGGATTTCTTGCATTGGGGAAAAGCCATGCCCCGTCGCTGCCTGTCAGTAAAAGATAATCGCCAATTTGCCGTATCCGACTCTCGGTAATAACTGGAAGGGAAGAGGTGGCATAGGGCCGCGGTTGCGTTGCGTCAAGCGTTGTAACATACGGCGTGCCGCTTTGCATGTCCCATAAAATGAGATACGCGTCTCCCGCAAAAAAACCGCCGATGCTTTGCAGAAGCTGCCGGACAGCGCGTGTTTCCGAATTCCAATGCGTAAAGTTTGTTTCATCAAGAAGAAAATAGGAATTTGAATCGCGAGGATCTTCTGCCATAAGACGCGGTTTTTTAGAAATGATATTTGCCAATGATGTTTGGCGATAGAGGGAACGGACGCGTATCGTATTATTTTGGCGGGTAAGTTTGATCCAATCATCAGATGTTTCTATAAGAGCGCTCGTTTCTGATGCATTCCAATTCCACAGGGCATTTGGCGGCGCTAATGCCATGATGGATTGAGAAACCGCATCGGCGAACGGAAGTGTTTCCTGCAAATTTGGATCAAATAATTCGTACACATGTTTAGAATTTTTTATATCGTGCAAAATAAGGAATGATGCTTGCGGAGACGCGCGCATGCTGGTAGACGACGCGGTTTTAAATACCGTAATTGCCGGCGTGGCCGGCATAAGCAGCGGAAAAAGTTCAACCACGGCTTGCGGTTCCACATCAACTGTTTTTTCCCATGGCTGGTAGCTTCTGCGCGATACGCGTACGGTATAAGAAGCGGGCCGCAAGTTTTGAATAAACGCGTTGCCGGTAAGATACGACGTTGTTCGCTCGATATCTTCTATAGCAACGCTTGCCCCCGGCGGGTTTGTGTGTATAAAAATACCTCCCGTTTTATGCACGCCGAGGTTTGAAAACGAAAACCGATAGCCAAATGTATAGAAGATAAGAGGCCCGCTTAATATCAGAAAAGCAAGCACACTGAACAAAAAAAGGAGCCGCCGTGCGCGATAGGTCATATCTTGATGTTAGCAAATATTGGTGATAGAGTTAACCCCGTTAGAAACATGGCATAATACGATGCCGCATAATATTAATTTTAACAAATCTTATTTTATCCCCCCACCTTCCAGAATACACGGCGGCTTTGCCGCGAAGATGAAGAGTTCTATGCCTTACGAGAAGGTGGGGAAATTTATTATTCGCGGCGGTAAAACGCTTTCCGGTGAAATTTCCGTGCGAGGGGCAAAAAATCATGCGACAAAGATGTTCCCCGCCGCTTTGTTGTGCAAAGAGCCCGTGCTATTGACCAATGTGCCCGCTATAGAAGATGTTGCGCGCATGCGCGATCTTCTTTCTTTTATTGGGTACGAAACGGCAGATATAAAATCCCGTTCACTTCGCATTATTCCTGCCGCACGTTCTCTCGCGATGGAACTTCCCCGTTCCATCGCAGAACGCATACGCCCGTCAATTCTTTTTGCAGGCCCGCTTCTTGCGCGCGCGGGACGGGCGCAATTTCCGCACCCGGGCGGTTGCGTCATCGGGCGCCGGCCCATAGATATTTTTCTTGATGGATGGCGCGCAATGGGCGCCGCAATAAGAGAAAATAGCGCCGGATTTGATATACGCGCAAAAGAATTACGCGGCATTGACTACACATTTCGTCTTGTAAGCCATACGGGAACAGAAGGACTCATGATGACCGCAGTCTTGGCAAAAGGACGCACCGTACTTCGAAACGCCGCGTTGGAGCCGGAAGTTATAGCGCTTGCGAAATTTTTAAACGCGTGCGGCGCTCGCATACAAGGCGCGGGAACTCCTCTGATTACCATTGAGGGCACCGGCGGAAAACTGCTCAAAGGCGGCGCATGTCAAATACTTCCTGATCGATTGGAGGCGGGGAGTTTTGCCATTCTTGCGGCTCTTTTGGGAAAGAGCGTAAAAATTACTCATTGTGATCCATCGCATATAGAAGTGCTTCTAAGTCATCTGCGCTCAACCGGCGCGCGCATTGAACAGGGAGCGAATTGGCTTTCCATCACGCGCGCGGCAAAACTTCTGCCGGTAAACGTGCGCACGCATGAATACCCGGGATTTGCAACCGATTATCAAGCTCCTTTTATCATCCTTCTTACGCAAGCGCACGGCCAGTCAATGGTATTTGAAACACTCTTTGAAGGGCGCCTTGCCTATCTGGAAGATTTAAATAGAATGGGCGCGCGCATTATCCAATGCGATTTGCATCGCGCCATTGTATCGGGACCGGCAACATTGCGTTCCCGCAATTTTGAAAGTCCGGATTTGCGGGCAGGCATGGCATTTGTGATTGCCGCGCTGGCGGCGCGCGGGACTTCACGCATCAGCAACGTGTATCAAATTGACAGGGGGTATGAAAAGCTGGATGAGCGATTGCGCATCCTCGGCGCGGATATTCAGAGAGTAGATTAGACCTGTCCCTTAATAAATTTTAGAGTGAAATTTCAGAAATATGAGATGGGGCGCCGGTGAAAATTTTGAAGCGCTAGCAGGGCTAACGCAAGAA
>SBBS01000002.1 GCA_005239605.1 bacterium
TCCCTTAATAAATTTTAGAGTGAAATTTCAGAAATATGAGATGGGGCGCCGGTGAAAATTTTGAAGCGCCAGCAGGGCTCACGCAAGAAATTTTCACCAGGCCCCGGCCGGATTTCGGGAATTTTTAGCCGAAAATTTATTAAGGGACAGGTCTAATGATTATGATATAACAGCCTTTGTTTTATGTTTGGTTTTTCTGTTATCAAAAATTCAAAAAAATCCCATGCGCGTCTCGGACTTTTGGAAACTCCTCACGGCACGGTGGAAACGCCCGCGTTTGTTCCCGTGGCTACGCAGGCGGCGGTTAAAGTTCTCACCGAAAAAGAAGCGGAAGAAACCGGTTCCCAACTGCTTATCTGCAATACCTATCATTTGCATTTGCGCCCCGGCGAAAAGGTGGTAAAAAAGCATGGCGGACTTCACGCATTTATGCAATGGAAGCGGCCGCTTATGACTGATTCCGGCGGGTTTCAGGTCTTTTCACTTGGATTCGGACGGGAGCATGGCATGGGAAAAATTCTTAAAGAAAAATCCGATATTTCTGTAACGGATGGCGATCAGCCCGCGAAATTGAAAATTACGGATGACGGCGTTCTGTTTCGGTCGCATATAGATGGAAGAGAACTTTTTTTAAATCCGCGCGAATCATTGCGCATTCAAGGCGCGTTGGGGGCCGACATAATGATTGCGTTTGATGAATGTCCGCCGCCGACAGCCGACTATGCGTATGTAAAAACATCGCTCGCGCGCACGCACCGGTGGGCGAAGGAATCGCTTGACGCAAAACGATCTATGCGGCAAGCATTATACGGAGTTGTGCAAGGCGGGCGGTTTCAAGATTTGCGCGAAGAGTCCGCGCGTTTTATCGGCAAACTTGGTTTTGAAGGATTTGCGATAGGCGGGGAGTTCGGCGCAAGCAAGCGCGCTATGACCCGCATGCTCCGGGTGGTGTTTATGTCTCTGCCGCCAAAAAAACCGCGGCATCTTTTGGGAATCGGCCATCCCGAGGATATTCTTCCCATTATAAAATCGGGCGTTGATACATTTGATTGCATCGTGCCTACGCATTACGGCCGTCGCGGGATTGCGTTTACGTCGGAGGGTAAATTGAACTTGGCGCGAAGCATGTTTCTGGAAGACAAACAGCCGCTTGATGCGTCTTGCGAGTGTTTTGTATGCGGAACCTACGCGCGCGGTTACTTGGCGCATCTTGTGCGAGCGCGTGAAATCACCGCGCTTCGGCTTCTTACATTCCATAATCTTCATTTTTTTAACGCGTTTGCGGCAGGAATTCGCGCAAGGATACGGGAGGGAAAGATATAACCGCTTGAAATATTTCCACGTCGTGGAAGAATGGAAAAATGGGAGTTATTAAGAATTTTAATAAGCTTGCGGAGAGTGATGCGCGGCGCGCGGCTTTGCGGATTCTTGAAGCCGGATACGCCGCTATTAATACGGAAACGGCGGTGCGGCAGGCAGTGCGTCTACAGGGAGACATGTTGACTGTTTTGGGGAAAACGTATGATCTTTCCGGTATTGAGCGTTTGTATGTGGCTGGCGTCGGTAAATGTTCCACGTCAGCGGCGGCGGAATTGGAACGCATTTTGGGGGATCGCATTGCGGACGGCATTGTTATTGATGTTCGGTGCGATAAAAAATTAAAGCGCATAAAAACATGCGAAGGCGATCATCCGCTTCCGTCGGAACGCAATATTGCGGCAACCGCGGAGCTTGTTCAACTTTTAAAAAATGCGGCGGAACGCGATTTGGTTCTTATGATTGTCTCAGGCGGCGGGTCAACGCTGTTGTGCCAGCCCGAGAATAAAACATGTCAGGAGGAAGCCGTCATTATACAGTATTTATTTGACAGAGGCGCGACAATTCAGGAGATAAATACGATTCGCAAGCATTTGTCGCTTGCGCGCGGAGGATTCCTTGCCGCCCATGCGTATCCCGCGCGCGTGGTAAGTCTTATATTCTCTGACGTGCCGGGAGATGATATTTCATTCGTGGCGTCGGGTCCCACGGTGCGCGATACATCAACCGCAGCGGATGCCGCGGCAATCGCTGACAAATATGCTTTAGCTCAAAAGTGCGATTTTTTGGCAGAAAATTTAATTGAGACGCCAAAGGAAGAAAAATTTTTTGAACGAGTGGATAATCATATCGTTGTTTCAAACGAAATTGCGCTTGCGGCTATGGCAGATGCCGCTCGGGGCGAAGGGTACAAACCTGTTATTTGCTCATCATGCCTTACGGGAGAGGCGCGCGTAGCAGGAGAAAATATTGCGCGGGATTTGCAAAGAGCGAAACAAAAATCCGTTTTATTGTATGGCGGCGAAACGACAGTGACCATGATGCGTGAAGGAAAACCGGCAGGCCGGAAAGATTCTGCGGTCATGGGCGGGCGCAATCATGAATTGGCGCTTGCGGCTTTGATGCGCATTTCCGATGGCGATCTTGTGCTTGCGGCCGCGAGCGATGGTCGGGATAATTCGGACCATGCGGGTGTAATTGCCGATGCTTGCGCAAAAGCACACGCGGCGGCGCGGCATCTGAACGCTCATGATTTTTTAGAACAACATAACTCGTATGCGTTTTTTCAAAAAACGAAAGATGCTATACTAACAGGACACACGGGTTCCAATGTGTCTGATCTGGTTATTGCGTTGAAGAGTGATTACTAACTCAAAATTTTTTACATAACAACAATGGACAAACAGACTGCGTTTATACTTCCGTTTAAAGACATCAGTATTGAGGATGTTCCGTTGGTGGGCGGTAAAAATGCCGCTCTCGGCGAAATGTTTACCGGCCTCACCAGTAAGGGTATACGGGTGCCGGGCGGATTTGCGGTTACCGCGCATGCTTACCGAGTTTTTTTGCGGGAAAATAATTTGGAAGAAAAAATAAAACGGGCGCTTTCCGGACTTAATACGCGTTCACTTGCGAATTTGCAATCACGCGGAAAGGCGGCGCGCGCGCTTCTGTTGAGCGCAAAGATGCCGGACGAACTTGCGGACGCAATCATAAAAGCATATCAGGACATGGGAGCAAAAAGCGTGGCGGTGCGTTCGTCGGCAACTGCCGAAGATTTGCCGGGCGCTTCGTTCGCGGGCCAGCAGGAAACCTATCTTAATATATCGGGGACGAAAGATGTTCTGGAACAGGTAAAAAAATGTTTCGCTTCGTTGTTTACCGATCGCGCCATATCGTATCGGGAGGATAAAGGTTTCAGCCACAGCGATGTGTCGCTATCGGTCGGCATTCAGCATATGGTGCGATCCGATAAGGCCTCCAGCGGCGTTATGTTTACCGTTGATACGGAAACCGGTTTTAAGAACGTGATTGTCATCAACGGTTCTTACGGCCTCGGAGAGATGATTGTGCAGGGCAAAGTAACGCCGGATGAATTTTTGGTGCACAAGCCCCTTCTTTCAAATGCGTCCGTAAAACCCTTGATAGGGCGCAATCTTGGCGCAAAAGACCGGAAGATGATATATGCCGGGCGCGGCGCCAAAGTGGTTTCGGTTTCTGTGCGCGAGCAGAATGCGTTTTGTCTCACCGACGAAGAAGCGCTTACGCTTGCGCGCTGGGGCGCCGAAATTGAATCGTATTTTTCCGCCAAGCACAACCGTTATCAGCCGATGGACATTGAGTGGGCAAAGGACGGCGTTACCGGCGAATTATTTGTGGTGCAGGCGCGGCCGGAGACCGTGCATGCCATCGCGGAAAAAAACATATATAAAGAATACCGTTTACAAGCGAAAGGGCGGGCGCTGGCAACAGGCGCCGCGGTCGGATCAAAAATAGCATCTGGGCGGGTGCGCGTGATAAAAGACGCAAAACATATCGGCGCATTTCGAAAAGGAGAAGTGCTGGTGACGGAAATTACGGATCCCGATTGGGAACCTATCATGAAGATCGCGTCTGCCATTGTAACCGACAAAGGCGGGCGGACGTCTCACGCGGCGATTGTATCGCGCGAGCTGGGAATTCCGGCTATCGTGGGCGCTAAAAATGCAACACACGCGCTGAAGAATGGGCAGGCCGTAACGGTGGATTGTTCATCGGGTACTGCGGGCATAGTTTATGAAGGAGCGCTGCCGTTTACGGTTGCAGAACACAAGCTTGATGAAATCCCAAAGACAAAAACAAAAGTTATGGTTAATATCGGTTCTCCGGAAGAAGCGTTTCGCAATCATTGGCTGCCGGTAGAAGGCGTGGGGTTGGGGCGGCTTGAGTTTATTATCGGAGCCCATTTGCAAGTGCATCCCATGGCGCTGGTTATGTTTCATAAGCTTGCGCGCATGCGGGATGCCAAAACAAAACGCATCGTGCGGCGCGTGGAAGAGCTCACGCGCGGTTACAAAGATAAAGCGCATTATTATGTGGATGAGCTTGCGGAGGGCATTGCAAAAATCGCATCGGCTTTCTGGCCGCATGACGTCATTATTCGCTTTTCCGATTTTAAGACAAATGAATATCGCACGCTCATTGGCGGCGATCTTTTTGAGCCGGAAGAAGCAAACCCCATGCTGGGGTGGCGGGGCGCATCCCGGTATTACGATCCGAAGTTTAAAGAAGCATTCGGTTTGGAATGCGCGGCGATCGTAAAAACGCGGCAGGCCATGGGGCTTACCAATGTGGTGCCCATGGTGCCGTTTTGCCGTACGCCGGAGGAAGGAAAGAATGTCCGTTCTATCATGGAGAAGCACGGACTTTCAAAGCAAAAAGATCCTGATTTGAAAGTATATGTAATGTGTGAAATTCCTTCCAATGTGCTTCGCGCGGACGAATTTCTGGACGTGTTTGACGGCATGTCAATCGGATCCAACGATCTCACCCAGCTTGCGCTTGGGCTTGATCGCGATGCCGGAACGCTCTCGCACATCGGTAATGAAAATGACCCAGCCGTAAAAGAATTAGTGCGAGCCGCTATCACGGCATGCAAAAAACGCGGCAAATATATCGGCATCTGCGGGCAAGGGCCCTCGGATTATCCCGATTTTGCGGCGTTTCTTGTGAAGCAGGGAATTGGAAGCATATCGCTCAATCCGGATTCGGTCATCAAAACATTGCCGCGCATTGCCCAAGAAGAGAATAAAATATGAAAACACTTTTTTTTACACACGAACCATGGGAGGAGGAGTATATGAAGAAGGAAGCAAAGCCGGCGGGCGCGGATCTTATTTTTGTTGAAGGGCCGCTTACCAAAGATCATATTCCTCCCCAAGCCGCGGACGCGGAAATTGTAAGCGTATTTATAAATTCAGTGGTGGATAAACAGGTATTGGATGCGTTTCCAAAACTGAAACTGATTGCCGCGCGCTCAACCGGCTTTGATCACATAGATACGGAAGCGTGCAAAAAGCGCGGGGTTTTGGCGGCAAATGTGCCTTCGTACGGCGAACATACGGTGGCGGAATTTACGTTTGCATTGCTGTTATCTCTCTCGCGTAAAATTCATCAAGCGTATGATCAGGTGCGCGAGACGGGAAATTTTTCTTCTGAAGGTTTGCGGGGGTTTGATTTAAACGGAAAAACTATCGGCGTGGTGGGCGCCGGGCGCATCGGGCGGAATGTGGTGCGCATTGCGCGCGGATTTGACATGCGTATTTTGGCGTATGACACGCATGCGGATGAGGAATTTGCCAAGCGGCAGGATTTTCGCTATGTGCCGTTGGATGAATTATTTGAGGCATCGGATATTATTACACTTCATGTGCCGTATACCAATTCCACTCATCATCTTATCAATGCGCAGTCTATCGGCCGCATGAAGAAAGGAGCGTATCTCATCAATACGTCGCGCGGATCGGTAGTGGAGACCGAAGCGCTGGTGCGCGCATTGAAAGACGGCCGTTTGGGGGGCGCCGCGCTTGATGTATTGGAAGAAGAAGGCGCTTATCAGGACGAAGCCGCGTTTTTGGCATCGGGACCGGCAGAACCGGAAGAATTACGCACTCTTCTGGCAAATCATGTGTTGATTGACATGCCCAACGTCATCGTAACTCCGCATAACGCGTACAATAGCTGGGAAGGCGTGCGGCGCATTCTCCATGCAACATCTGCCAATATCAGCAGTTTTATTGCGGGTCGTCCCCGGAATATCATTTCATGAGTGTTTTGCGATCACTTCATGCGCGTCCTATTGTAGATTCCCGCGGGGAATGGACACTGGAAGTTCGTGCGGAATCTGCCCAAGGCATTGTTGCGTGGGCAAGCGTTCCTCAAGGAAAGAGCGTGGGATCATACGAGGCCGCTTCCGTTGAAGTAAAGCAGGCGATAGAAAATGTGCATGAAATCATCGCGCCCGCTCTTATAGGAACGGATGTAACCCGTCAAGCGGAGATTGATTCTCGCATGCGGGAAATTGACGGAACGGAAAACAAGTCAAAATTAGGCGCGAATGCGATGCTCGGCGTTTCGCTTGCCGCCGCGCGTCTTGCGGCGCATGAAAACCACTTGCACTTGTGGCAATATATTCGCGCGCTGTACGGCGATGCAAAACAGGCGCCGCCTCCGCGCTTGTTTGTGAATATGATAAACGGCGGGCTGCATGCGGGGAATGGCCTTCAATTTCAAGAATACATGGTGATACCAAAGCAAGAAAACATTTGGGATGCGGCGCAAAAGTGCGCTTTGTTGTATGGCGCGTTGCGGGCGCAGATAAAAAAAGAATTGGGAAATTCTTCCATTAACGTGGGAGATGAAGGCGGTTTTGCTCCCGCTGTTTCGGATGACCAAGAACCGTTTCGGATGTTTGACGAGGTGTTGCGCTCACTGAAGTTGCGGGATGCCTTTGATTTTGGATTGGATGCCGCCGCAAATTCAATTACGGCGCGCGATGGTTTAGGAGCGCTCTACCGCCAAATGCGCCAAACATGCGGATTATGGTATCTGGAAGATCCGTTTGGCGAAGAAGAATTTTCTTTATTTGCGGAATTGCAGCGGGAACTCGGCGATTCTTTGCTTGTAACGGGCGATGATCTTACGGTTACAAATGTAAAACGGATGCAGGCGGCGCATGAAAATAAAAGTTGTCGGGGAGTGATTATAAAGCCGAATCAAATCGGCACGCTCACGGAAACGCTTGAGGCGGTACGCGCCGCGCGTACCTGGGGATGGTTTGTGGTTGTTTCTCACCGAAGCGGCGAGACGAATGACGATTTTATCGCGGATTTGGCATGGGCGGCGGGCGCAGACGGCATTAAGCTGGGCGCGCCGGCTCGCGGAGAACGCACGGCGAAATATAACCGATTGATGGAAATTGAATCGCAAGTGAAACAGTAGGACAAAGAGGTCTGATAAGAGTAATGAAAAAGATTTTGAATAAGATCAGCGATAAAAAGTGGGAGCGACCAGAATTTGACAAAATAGTTCCGGTATGATATGCTTTCAAATATCAATGCAGCGCTGATCCAGAGAAACGGATCGAGTCTCTATGTTTGCGTAATTTGCTTGGTATTTTATCAGTTTTTCCTTAGTCAATTTCTACATGGAACAAGGAACAATAGCCCGTCTCACCGACAAGGGATTCGGGTTCATCAAACGCGAGGGTCAGGAAAGAGATCTCTTTTTCCACTCTAACGAGCTCGAAGGTGTTACCTTTGATGAGCTTCGCGAAGGTGACAAGGTGACATTTGAAGTCGCCGAAAGTCCAAAAGGACCGAACGCGGTCAAGGTCAGCAAGGTTGCCTAGACAGTAATGTCAAAGCATTTATGCCCCGTCCGCCAAGTTTTGGCGGGCGGGGCTTGCTTTATGAATTATGGAAATTCGGAACATAGCGATTATAGCGCACGTAGACCACGGCAAGACCACGCTTACCGATGCTTTGCTGCGCCAAACGGGAGTGGTCAAAGAAGGCGTTTCTATGGATTCAAATACATTGGAACTGGAACGCGGCATAACTATTTATTCCAAAAATGCCTCTCTTTTTTATAAAAATACAAAAATAAACATAGTAGATACGCCGGGCCACGCGGATTTTGGTTCGGAAGTGGAGCGAGTATTGCGTTCCATAGATTCCGTCTTGTTGATAGTGGACGCGCAGGAAGGGCCTATGCCGCAGACGCGTTTTGTTCTCAAAAAATCATTGGAGCTTGGACTGCGTCCGATTGTGGTAATAAATAAAATTGACAAGCCGGCGGCTGATCCGCATCGCGCGGAAGAGCAGGTATTGGAACTTTTTTTGGATTTGGGCGCGTCAGACGAGCAGGCAAATTTTCCGGTTGTGTATGCCATAGGCCGCGAAGGTATTGCCAAGCGTTCGCTCGCGGATGAGTCAAGCGATCTTTCGCCTTTGCTGGATGTCGTGCTGGAACATGTGCAGCCGACATCATCCGATGTATTAGCATCGCATGCGCTTCGCGCCCAGCCGTTTAATTTAGGATACGACAATTTTTTGGGACGGCTCGCGATTGCGCGGGTGTACGAGGGCGTTATTAAAACAGGCACGTCAGTACAGGTAAAAAAAGCGGACGGAGAAACCCGTTCCGGAAAAATAACAAAACTCTTTTTGTTCAACGGGCTTACGCGCATGGAAGCAACTGAAGCAGGAGCCGGAGACGTGGTATTGATAGCCGGCCTTCCGGATATTACCATCGGCGATACCATCACAACCGATACGGCAGCCGAACCCTTGCCGGCTATCGCGATTGACGAGCCGACTATCGCGCTCTCATTCATGGTGAATAATTCTCCGTTCGCGGGGCGCGACGGCAAGTTTGTGACTTCACGGCAGATTGGCGAATATCTCAGGCGCGAGCTTGAGGTAAACGTGGGGCTGAAGGTGGATTTCAGCGCGGGTGACAGTTTTCACGTGTTCGGCCGCGGGGAGCTTCATATTACGATTCTTTTAGAGAACATGCGCCGCGCGGGGTATGAAGTTCAAGTGTCCCAGCCCAAAGCCATTGTGCGCGAAGAAAACGGCGTTATGGCGGAGCCGTTTGAAGAACTTTTGGTGGATACGCCGAGCGAGTTTCAGGGTACGATTATTGAGCGGCTGGGCACGCGCGGATTTGTTTTGAAGAACATGGCTTTGCGCAAAAAAAATGTGCGTATGACGTTCGAAGGTCCAACGCGCGGTATTTTAGGGTATCGCAATCAGTTTGTTATTGATACAAAAGGCGAGGGCATTCTTGCTTCGCATTTTATCGGATTTCGCCCGCATATAGGAGAAATCAGGAAACGGCTGGTTGGTTCCATGATTTCCATGGCAACCGGCAAAGCGCTGGGATATGCGCTATGGGGGTTGCAGGAGCGGGGAACGCTGTATATCGGACCGGGTACGGATGTATATGAAGGCATGGTCATCGGCAACACCTCAAAGGGCGAGGAAATGCGGGTAAATCCCACAAAAGGCAAACAGCTTACCAACGTGCGCGCATCCGGCACGGACGAAGCCATTGTGTTGGCGCCGCCATTTTTGCTTACCATTGAGCGCGGGCTTGAAGTAATGGCGGATGGCGAGTATTTGGAAATAACGCCAAACAACGTGCGTTTGCGAAAACGATTCCGCACAGAGGCGGAACGCGCGAAGGCCCGCCGTTCCAACAATGTTTCTTAACA
This sequence comes from bacterium, assembly GCA_005239605.1. GTDB lineage: Bacteria > Patescibacteriota > Minisyncoccia > Ryanbacterales > 2-02-FULL-48-12 > 02-FULL-45-17b. Next base: position 9,575 of record SBBS01000002.1, read on the forward strand.
ATAGAGACATTATCTTGTATATTTAAGACATATTATAAACTAATTAATTATATGAACATAAAACATGCGGAATGGGTTTTACGGGTTGCCGTTGCGGGCGAGTTTTTGGGCCATGGCGTTTTTGCTTTGCAAGGCAAAAAGGATTGGATCGGATGGTTTAGCAACTTTGGCGTAACAGACGCGTCATTGGCCGCGCAGCTTCTTTTTATTGTCGGCATAATGGATATCGCGCTGGCGCTTCTTGTTCTTATTAAACCCGTGCGCGTTGCTCTTTTGTGGATGGTGTTTTGGGGTTTTTGGACCGCGCTGGTGCGGCCGCTGGTAGGCATGCCATGGTGGGATTTTGTGGAACGCTGGGCAAACTGGGGCGCTCCATTGGCGCTGCTCCTTTTGATCGGCCGGTCTCGGGATCGCCAATAACGAAGTATTGACTCCAGGTTTTATGCATGCTACGCTCCTTATTATCAAATACGCTACTGCAAGAAAACGAGGTCGAGTTTATTCTTCAGTAACACGTTTGACTTTACTCGATTTACCCCACACAAAAACTTTTAGAGTATACCATAGAGATGGATGTGCGCGTTGAATGTGTGTCATCTATTCTGCCATGGTCAACATTATTTTTTGTGAGGGGTTTAGTTTTCTTTAAGAAATGCAAGAAGGAACAATTGCGCGGCTTATGGACAAGGGCTACGGCTTTATTCGCCGGGAAGGCCAGTCCAAAGATCTCTTCTTTCATTCCAGCGAACTCCAGAACGTTTCTTTCAACGACCTTCGGGAAGGTGACAAGGTAACGTTTGAAGAGGGGCAGGGAATGAAGGGGCCTCAAGCAACAAATGTGAGCCGCGCGTAACAGATGAAAAACGCTCCTGGTTTCCGGGAGCGTTTTTTTGTTTAATTATGTGTATAATGCGTTTTGTATATGTATAGAGATGCATCTATAATCAGTACATGAAAAGAAAACAGAAACAAAGTATGGAAGTTTTTCTATATTTTGCAAAAAATTTCAGTATTGTGCTAAGTCTTGTTCTTATTTGGCGCGGAATCTGGTATATGTTAGATTGGTTTGACATGACGTTTCTCAATAATGAGCATATCATCACGGCAATAGGCGGCATTGTGCTGGGATTGTTTCTTTTATACGCGCCGGATAAAGATCTCAAAGAGATAGAAAAACTATAGCGCATGAATTATCCTATAACTTATTGATGGTACAGTACTCGTATGGTTATTCCTTATCTATATGCTTTTAGCAGTGTAGTTATCATAAGTGTCATTTCATTGATTGGGGTTTCTACGCTGTCGCTGCGCGCGGAACGGCTGCGCGGCGTTCTTTTTGTGTTTGTGGCGCTTGCGGTGGGCGCTTTGTTGGGGGATGCATTTTTTCATTTGCTTCCGGAAGCATTTGAATACACGCAAAACATGGCAGTAACTTCGTTTCTTGTTCTTATTGGGCTTTTAGCATTTTTTTGGTTAGAGAAGCTGCTCCACTGGCACCATGGCCACCATGGCGATATTTCAGAAATTGAGCATGAAGATGGTAAGGTAAAACCTTTGGGAAAGCTCATATTATTTTCTGACGGCCTGCATAATTTTCTTGACGGGCTTATTATTGGCGCAAGTTATCTTATAAGCATTGAGGTTGGTATTGCAACCGCCATCGCTGTTGTTCTGCATGAAATTCCGCAAGAAATTGGAGATTTTGGCGTGTTGTTACATGCGGGATATTCAAAACATAAAGCCGTTTTTTATAATTTTATTTTCGCGCTTACCGCGGTTGCGGGCGTTCTTGTTCTTATTTTGGCGGGAGAATCCGCAAAACATTTGATTCCATGGATCATTCCGTTTGCGGCAGGCGCCTTTATCTATATCGCAACAGCGGATTTGGTTCCAGAACTTCACAAACAGCGGGGTTCAAACACAGCGCTTGAGTTTGTGGCCATTTTTTTTGGTGTCGGTGCTATGTACCTCCTTTTATTTTTAGAATAAAAACAAAAGGAATTTGCAATTATCAATTATTCAATTTTCAAGCTTGGTATGTTACTAGAATTTTATGGTACCGGATGTCCTCACTGCGCACGTATGAAGCCGCTTGTAGAGCGGCTGGAAAAAGAAGAGGGGGTGGTCATTGAAAAATATGAAACGCGGCACAATAGACCTGTCCCTATGCAAATAATAAAATGTTTAAACGCAGATGAAGCCCGCATGCGCGCGGGCGAGGCTCTTGAAACAGCGCTTCGTGAAAAAAAACAGCGGAGTATTTCCGTGCTTTTATTGCTTTCAGGCGGATCGGCATTTTCTCTTTTGGAGAACATTTCACCTGAAGTTCTTGACTCGCATATAACCGTGAGCGTCTTGGACGAACGATTTAGCAAAGATGAATCTATAAATAATTTTGCGCAGCTTATGAAAACATCGTTTTATCAACTGTGTTATGCGGCAGGTGTTTTATTTATAGATACGCGCGTAAAGGAAAATGAAACACAAAATGAGCTTGCAGCTCGTTATGAGCAAGGATTACGGGTTTGGGCGGCGGAACATATAAACGGAGTTGTTATCGCGACGATGGGTATCGGGGCAGACGGGCATACGGCTGGCATTATGCCGTTTTTTGAAAATCCGAAACTTTTTCAGCAATTGTTTTTGAATACGGGAAATTGGGCGGCGGCGTATGATGCAGGTGATGAAAATCCGTATCCGCTGCGTATAACGGTTACGTTTCCATTTTTGCGTGAACGAGTGGCAGAGGTTATTCTGCTTGCCGTCGGCAAGGAAAAAAAACAAGCAGTACAGCGTGTGCTTGCCAAAGACGGAACGTTTGCCGATACCCCCGCCCGTGTTGCGCGGGAAATGAAGAACGTCCTATTTTTCAGCGATAGTTTTTCGTAACATATCAAAAAAAGAAGCCATGCAAAGCATAGCTTGGGGAGAGGCAATTGGCAAGTAATATGTATGCCACAAAACTATTTATCAGCGGATTTTCACAGAGCAAGCATATCTCAAACTTTGCTACGCTAAAGACAACAGACGTGAAGCGAGTGGAACGCATCTTAAATCATCTTCCTCGCAAACGTCTTGACTATTTAACTCCGCGCGAGGTGTTTGTGTTAGGTCGATTGCATGGCGCAGTTCACGATAGAATAGACCTGTCCCTTAATAAATTTTAGAGTGAAATTTCAGAAATATGAGATGGGGCGCCGGTGAAAATTTTGAAGCGCTAGCAGGGCTCACGCAAGAA
>SBBS01000042.1 GCA_005239605.1 bacterium
CTTGCGTTAGCCCTGCTGGCGCTTCAAAATTTTCACCGGCGCCCCATCTCATATTTCTGAAATTTCACTCTAAAATTTATTAAGGGACAGGTCTATTTTTAATGTTCGGCGCCATGCTCCACCGTGGCTATCGCTATAAACACCAGCGCCAGCATGCTAAACACAAACGCCTGGATAAACCCGACAAACATCTCCAAAAAGAAAAAAGGGACTGGCGCAATATATGGCACAAGAAACGCAATAACCACCAACAGCACCTCTCCCGCAAACACGTTGCCAAACAAGCGAAACGCGAACGAAATCATTCTAGCAATTTCTGAAATAAATTCAAGAATGCCAACAAAAAAATTGATGGGACCTGAAAAATTCAAAAACTTGGACGCGTGCTTCCATGCCCCTATCGCCATAACGCCAAACACGTTTACCATCACCACCGTGAGAATAGCCAGCGCAAGAGTGAAATTTAAATCGCTTGCGGGCGATCGCAATAAGGGGGTAAACGAATGGCCGTGGTCTGTTTCTTCCACAAGACCCAGCGACCCCACGCCCGGCAAAATGCCAAGCCAGTTTGACACCAGGATAAATACAAAAATAGTAACCACAAACGGCAGATACAGTTCCGTTTTTTTCCGGCTGCCCAGAACGGAGTCCATCAAGCCGGCAAATTCTTCGTATGCAAACTCAACAATTCCCTGCGCTGTGCCGGGAACCTCCGCGTACTTCCGTGAAAGCAAATAACCGCCGGCGGCAATAACAACAACCGCAAGAATTGAAACAGAAAGCGTATTTGTAAACGGATAGGCGCCTATAAAAAAAAGGGGCTCCGCATTTAGAAATATCTCATGCATTGCCTCTTTTTTATATCACGATTTTTACTCCTCCGCAAGCAGTTTTTTCTTTTTTTATTCAATCGTTCAAATCTTCCTTCAATTCTTCTTCAACTTTTTTTATTTGTCCCTTTGATAAATGATGCCACGATGGATGTTCTTTCAAGTCCTTTAAGAGGCGCTCTGTTTCCTCCCTGCTCATGGACTTACTGCCGGAAAAACCGGCATTTTTATCCATATGTCCGCTCGCCATTTTTTTAAGATCGCGAATATCCACATCAGACAAACCGTGCTGGCGCCTGAGTGTTGTTATTAACTTGCTTAATTCATTTTTAGAAACATTGCCCATATATAAAAATTCCTATCCTATAATTGTTGTTATTTTTGCAGCAGCCGCAAATCTTTTAGCGCCTCGGCCGCGTGCTCCGCGGGCTTTACATTCTCATAAATTTTCGCGATCTTTCCGTTCGGATCAATTAAAAACGAGGTGCGAAGCGTACCCATGTATTCGCGGCCCATAAATTTTTTCTTGGCCCAAACGCCATATTTCTCCGCAACTTCCTTTTTTTCGTCAGCCAACAGTATAAACGGCAATTTATATTTTTCGGTAAATTTTTTGTGGCTTTTCACTGAATCCGCAGAAATGCCGAACACTTGAATTTTGAGTTTTTTAAATTCGGGAAAATTGTCGCGAATCGCGCACGCCTCTTTCGTGCATCCGGGCGTGTCGTCTTTCGGATAAAAATATAAAAGCGCCCATTGGCCTTTATAATTGAAAAGCTTTTGTAAATCGCCGTTTTGGTCGGCGAGTTTGAAGTTGGGAGCTTTTATGCCGGTTTTCAGTTTCATAGTAATATTCTACTACACCCAATAAAAAATAAAAAGCGAGCAAGCGCCCGCTTTATGATGATTTTCTTAAAAATCGGAGAGAGGCCGGAGCCACTATCGGCAAAGTTAAAGAATATTGCTCTCCTTCACTTTCAACAAGCGTATATGCATAAAGATGAAAAAAATACTTACCACTGCTTCCGCAAATACTTCCATCTTTCTGACGGCCCCATAATATGTGTTTTCGATTTTTCATAACCCCAACAATAATTTCGATTTTTTTGTCCCAATCTATCATAAATTGTATATCAGTATTGCTTAAGTGGAGGGGCGGCTGTGTATTGCCCCATTCCACATGTGAATGAAAACCTCCTATACGCGGATATTTAAAGGTAGGCAAAACATTTATCAGATTATCAGTTTGCGCAATGCCGCGATCATGCAATTCAACTTCACTGTTCCGGCGCACTTTTAAAAACTGTAATGGAATCGCATTGACAATTCTGTAATACTTGCACAGAGACGTCGGAGCAGAGCCAAACAACCACCCGATGCATTCTGTCTTGGCAACCTCAATAGCCGAAAAAAGCATGTTAAAAAGAGCCCACTTATCTATATGAACGGTAAGCATAGCCATACGCTACCTCTTTTTAAAGAAAATTATAACTCCATTATAACAGTTTATGTTTTACTTCGGTATAGTAGCTCGAATTCGAATGCCGCGGCGCGGTTGACGCAACTTTGCAAAGAGACATATATAAAAGTAAGAACGCTGATCAGAAGAAAACGTATTCCATAGATACTCTTCCCGCCGTTCTATGATCTTTTCGGATACCCCTCTGCCGGCAATCGCATGCAATAATTCATGCACCAATATTTTTCCCACATCATGGATACCATCATGGTCTTGCGTGTTGGGATTGATGGTTACCACACCGTCATAGAGATGCCCCAAAAGAAGCTCTTGAGATGTTTTCCGGTAGCTCGGCGCCGTGTAATCACGCAAGCGTTCCTTGAACTGCACATACCGGATCTCTTTCCAAAATACTTGGCGCAGTTTTCGAAAATACGCATCTACGCGCTTTTTCCCGCTCCAGGTTCCTTGAAATATAATGCGTTTATCTCTGATGGACATATAAAAAATCTATACGGTTTTTGGGCCCACACGGGGCCCGCATACATAACTCCGACACGAGGAGATTTTGTAATGAGTTTTTGAGGAATAACCACTCCTCTATCTTCTATCCATAGCCCGGTAGATTGATTAAGCGGCAAACCATTATAGAAACGCGTAATTCCCCATAAACGCGTCAACTTGCCCGGTCCGCCAATGCCATCCACTCCGCGGATAAGAATGGCAGCCGGATATGCCCGCGGGCCCGTCACAACATTAAGCATATTATACATACCATAAATTAAATAAACATACCAGATGCCGCCTTCCTGAAACATCGGCGCGTTGCGAAGCGTCTTCCCGCGCGCGGCATGAGACGCTTTGTCTTCAAAACCGTCATACGCCTCTATCTCGGTTATCATAGAACTTCTGCGCTTGCCATTTTTTGAAACGACAAGAAACTTGCCCAAAAGTTCATGGGCAACAACAAGCGCGGATTGCATAAAAAATGCTTTTGGAAGAATATGCGAGCGCATGCACCTATGGTAATGAAATTATCCGCAAAAACAAAAACACGCGCGACTCCTGTTTACATTCCCCATGCAAACGCATCACGCATGTTTCTGTGCCGCCCATTCTCGGCGTAACAGAAATGAGCGCCACTCCGACCTTAAAAGCTTGACAGCGGTTCTATAAGAACCTTTGCGGTTCCCGCTTTGTAGTAACCGAGAACGCGCGCCGCCTCTTTTGAAAGATCAATTCCTCGTTCGTACTTTTCAAAATCACCGCGATCTGCGATAGAAAGTTCCACAGACGCGCCATTTTCAACATTTGTTACGCGCACCTTCATGCCTAACGGCAAATGCATGTGCGCGGCAACCAATGAGTTTTCGTCAAAAATCTGCGAGTTTGCCATCTTCTTGCCGTGGAATCCCGGTCCGTACCAGGATGCTTCCACAAGCTGCGGCTCCCATTCGAGATTATAAAGCGTAAGCTTCAAGCCGGGTGTAAGGTAATAATAAGGAGGCGTAAGATTATTCCACGCAATAATCTGCTGCGGCTTAATCCACACACCATCGCGCTTCATATTGCGGGCAATTGAATAAACGGTATCACCCTCGCGAATTGTGTATTGGATTTCCCCTGTTACCCGATAATGTTCACCGAGACCTTTCGGGGAATAACTCCGCTGTTCCTCTACGGCTGAAATTACGTTTGTAATCTCATGAACAAGGTCATCAATATCAGCCCCATGCCCGCTGTCGGTAGAACCCGTAAATGCAGAGAGCAGTGTGGAAGCAGTGAAAAACCCTGCCGCAAGGCCTTTTGAAAGCTTTTCTGCCGTACCTTCGGCAAAAGCCATAAAAGCCCTTGCAAATACTTGTTTTTTAGACATAATTGCCAATTCGGAATGCGCCATGGCGAATCCACCCTTGACAGCAAGAAATTGTATATGAATTACATGTAAAAGTCAACCTATCTGTTAGGAACTTGGTGAATAATTCCCCCAACTAAACAGGTGTCGCACACCACTCAAGGATTTCCATAATAGAGACAAGGTTGCAGTTTGCACGGAAGTTCTCTAGATGACGTGTCCGTTCTTCGCCAAGATGAAATAGACCTGTCCCTTAATAAATTTTAGAGTGAAATTTCAGAAATATGAGATGGGGCGCCGGTGAAAATTTTGAAGCGCTAGCAGGGCTCACGCAAGAA
>SBBS01000071.1 GCA_005239605.1 bacterium
AGCCCTGCTAGCGCTTCAAAATTTTCACCGGCGCCCCATCTCATATTTCTGAAATTTCACTCTAAAATTTATTAAGGGACAGGTCTAATTTTCAATTATCAATTTTCAATAAAAATTATTTTATGAAACTCAACATCTATTCTCTCAAAAAGGCGCTTTACCACGGAGATGCGGCGGCGGTGAATTGCAAAACCGCCGCGGGGGAAATTACCGTGCTTGATCACCACCGGCCGCTAATTTCCACGCTCCCGAAAGGCGTGGTAAAAGTGACGGACTCCGATCAGAAGGATCATTTTTTTGAAATCGCATCGGGGTTTCTTGAGGTGGGCGACTCCAACAATATGCGTTTGCTGGTGGAAGAATGAATGCGAATAATTATAATTCTTTAGAAATTTAGTTTGCGAGGAATGAGAGAGTATGCTATGTTTGTCATAGATTTTGAAAGAAAGGGGTACAGTCATGAGAGAGCCGAGAGGTATATTGAATTCGCATCTAAAAACTCTTTGCGTGCGTGCCGGATATGATCAATTTCTTGACAGCATACACGGTGATATTATTCCGCCGATTCACATGGCGACAACTTATGCCATACAAGATAGCGAAGAAGCGCGTTGTGTTATAACGGGTGAGCGCGCGGGTTATGTGTACGGACGGTTTGGCAACCCAACCGTGCATGTGCTTGAGTATTGTTTTGCCGAGTTGGAAGGAGCGGAAGCGGCAATTGCGTTTGCGTCCGGTAACGCGGCGCACAGAACGCTTGTTGATCACTTTTGCAGTCCGGGCGACAATATTGTATTGCACCGAGATATCTATGGAGGAACAGGTCATCTTATCGGGCACCGGAGCAAACTTACATCAAGCGTGGAGGCTCGGTTTGTGGAAGACCCAACCGACATTAACTCGTGGCGCGCATGCATTGATGAGAAAACACAATTTTTGTTTGTGGAGTCGCCCACAAATCCGCACGGAAATGTTTATGATATACCAGGTATTGCTCGTATTGCTCACGATTTCGGAAGAGTACTGGTGGTAGACAGTACTATTGCAAGTCCCATTATCATGCGCCCGATTGAGCATGACGCAGATATTGTAAGCCATTCACTTTCCAAATACGCTACCGGCTTTTCACAAACGATGGGTGGGATATTGATTGGTTCCAGGGAGTTCGTGGATCATATCTACAAAAATGAGTATCGCGACGCGGGAGCGTTACTTGCGCCGTTTCATGCGTGGCTCATTCGAGTAACCGGCATCTCGACTCTGTATGAACGGATACAGAGCCATGCGCATAATACGCGAGTGGTGCTTGATGGTCTTCGGGGTCACTCGAGAATAAAACGGATCTGGCATCCATTTTCTGACACAAATCCAACGCGGAATATCGCGTTAGAGCTGCTTGACGATTACACATCTTTGATTTACCTCGAGCTTGACGCGACACCTGCCCAGACAAAGCGGATTATTGATTATCATACGCTTGCTTTGCAGGCAGTTCACTTGGGAGCAAGCGAGACATTGGTTACGCTATGCCAAGAGACAACGCATGGTGTGCTTACGCCAGAAGAGCGGGTTCTTGCCGGCATCATTCCGAACGGTATACGGATTTCTGTGGGAAGAGAAAATCCACACGAAATATTGAATGATATTCTACTAGCGCTCAAAAGCGTTTAAAGTGCAAAACAGACGAATCACTCGTCTGTTTTTCTTTTATAAAGAAAGGTTTTTATGCTATCATTTCTTCATGAATGACGAAGCGAGACACACTATGGACTATCTTATCATTGGCGGCGGTATCGCGGGTACCACGGCGGCCGAAACCATTCGCAGTAAAGACGACCGCGGCAGCATAGCTATTGTAAGCAAAGAGCCCCATGCGCTCTATTCACGAGTTCTTCTGCCGAAGTATGTGGAAGGCGCATTGTCGCGCGCGCAGGTGTTTTTGCGAACAGCGGAGGATTACAGCAGAAAAAACATAAGTTTATATGTTGAAGAGGAAGCAACAGCGGTGGATGTCAAGCGAAAGGAGGTGCGTACGCGGAAAGGCGCTGTTTTTTTCTATAGACAACTTTTAATAGCCGCGGGCGGGCGCGTGAAGCCCTGGCGCGTGGAAGGATCAGAGACGGCGCCGGTTATGCGGTTTCAAACTATTGATGATGCCGAGATGCTTTACGATAAATTGTCGGAGAGGCGCGGGCAGGATGTTGTTATCGTCGGCGGGGGATTCATTGCTTTGGAACTTATGAACGCGCTTGTGCCGCGCGGGGTGTCAACGCTTTCCTGCATTGTTTCAGAGAAACGATATTGGGAAGATTATCTGGATGCGGAGGGAAGCGCGTTATTGGAAAAGCAGCTAGAACGCAAGGGCGTTTCTTTTCATCATAACGAAACGATAACCATGGCGCGGAAGAACGATAAAGGGAATATATCGGTTTTTACAAGCAGGCATACGTCTTATGCGGCTGATGTGCTCGCGATTGGCGTTGGATTGGACCGGGAAGCGGAGATTTTCAGAGGTAGCGGCATAGAGGTGGAACGCGGCGTCATCACAAACGAATTTTTAGAAACAACGGCGGAACATGTCTGGGCGGCGGGCGATGTTGCGGAAAATTTTCATCCGGTGTTCGGGCGGCGGCTTTTGGTTGGCAATTGGAACAACGCATTTTTACAAGGAAGGATCGCGGGTTTAAACATGGTCTCGTCACACGCAAAAACAGACGAGCGTCAGCAATTTACGCACATTCCATTGTATGCCATTAATGTGTTGGATACACACATTGCGTTTCTTGGCGATGTGTCCGGCTCAAAGGAGCATGCAAACCGCGCCTATATTTCACGTTTCCAAGAAGGCGCGTGGTATGAGCGTTTTGGCTTGGAAAACGGCAAGCTCGTAAGCGCCGTATTTATAAATAAATTTGAAGATAAGCGCGTCATTGAGCTTCTTATAAAAGAACAGCGGGACTGTGCGCCTTATGTTCATTATTTAAGCGATCCTTCGGTTAAACTTGCGGATTATATGGGACAGGTCTTATGAACAGATTCTTTTCACGAAAAAATATTTTTATGGGGGCCGGAAGCGCGGTTGTTTTTACCGCGGCTGCTTTTGTGTGGAGTATGAGCAATGGAACAGCGCTTACCTATATTGCAAGCGAGCATGGCAACGCGGATGCGGCGGCATCTGCGGCAACGGCAATGGCGCCTCCGCCGCCTCAACATATACCAACGCCGGATGCCGTGCGCGCCATTTATATGTCTAGCTGGGTTGCGGGAACGCCGTCTCTGCGCGAGGCGCTTGTGGAATTTATCAAAACATCGGAAGTAAATGCCCTAGTTATTGACGTGAAAGATTATTCCGGCAAAGTCTCGTTTCGCACCGGCGATTCCGTTATAGAAAAGATGGGGTCGGAAGAAGAGCGCGTGCCGGATATGCGTTCGTTTATTGAAGAACTTCACAACAATGATATTTATGCCATCGCGCGGATCAGTGTTTTTCAGGATCCGCACGTTGTCTCAAAAAAACCTGAAATTGCTGTTCGCGCAAAAGAAGGCGGGGTGTGGAAAGACAGGAAGGGAATTACCTGGGTTGACCCTGCCTCCCGGGACATGTGGGAATATATTGTTCACGTTGCGCGCGTTTCAGAAGCGGCAGGGTTTGATGAGCTCAATTTTGATTATGTGCGGTTTCCATCGGACGGCAATATGACAAACATCGCGTTTCCCGTGTGGGACGGCACAACGCCGCGAAGCGATGTTCTTGAAAGTTTTTTTTCTTATCTGAACGCCGAACTTTATAATTTGCCGGTTCCTATTTCTCTTGATTTATTCGGCATGACCATGACAAACACCGATGATCTGAATATTGGACAGGTGCTTGAAAAAGCGGCTCCTCACGCGGATTACATAGCGCCTATGGTGTACCCCTCGCATTATCCGAGCGGGTGGCATGGTTTTTCAAATCCGGCGGCAAATCCGTATGACGTGGTGCATATTGCCATGGCGGAAGGAGAGCGGCGTCTGCAGGCAATGCGCGCGCTTACTGCCAGCACAACTTCGCCGTTATATGGCAAAAATATTGCAAGTTTGCGTCCGTGGATTCAAGATTTTGATTTGGGCGCGGATTATACGGCGGATATGATCCGGAAACAAAAGCAGGCGGCGTATGATGCGGGGGTCAACTCTTGGATGTCTTGGGATCCGAAAAACATATATACTAAAGAAGCGTATATCCAGTGATAAGTTGTAAGTGTTAAAATGAAGCTATGTACGATGTAATAATAATTGGCGGAGGTCCCGCGGCGGCGGGCGCTGCGGTGTATGTTGCTCGCAAAAAACTGAAAACCCTTCTTATCACGGGCGAGTTTGGGGGGCAGTCCATTGTGTCTGCCGACATTCATAATTGGATCGGCACGAAATCCATTTCTGGTATTGATCTTGCCAAAAATTTGGAAGACCATATTCGTAATTATCCGGACGAAGTTGAAGTAAAATCACCGGAACTTGCGACAAGGGTTTCAAAAAAAGACGGCGGCTTTTTGATAGAAACCGGCAAAGGCGGTTCGTATGAATCAAAAACTCTCATTGTCTGTTCCGGCGCGCGGCGCAGGAAACTGGGTATTCCGGGTGAAAAAGAATACGATGGCAAAGGCGTGGCTTACTGTTCTACCTGCGATGCGCCGCTTTTTAGCGGAAAAGACGTTGCGGTGGTGGGCGGCGGCAATGCGGGGCTGGAGGCGGCGGTTGATCTTTTCCCCTACGCGAACAAGATTTATCTCTTGGAATATGGCGATGCTCTCAGGGGCGATCCAGTAAGTCAGGAGCAGATAAAAAAATCCGGAAAAGTGGAAATTATTTTGAACGCGGAGGTAAAAGAAGTGAAAGGAGAAAAATTTGTGTCAGGCCTTGTGTACAAAGATAAAAAATCAGGCGAAGAAAAAACACTCTCCGTTGGCGGCATATTTGTGGAAATCGGCTCGGTGCCGAATTCCGAATTTGTAAAAGATTTGGTAGAATTAAACAAGGCGGGCGAGATTGTGATTGATCACAAAACGTCAGCGACCAGTTGCGAAGGCATCTGGGCGGCCGGCGACGTAACGGATGAAATGTACAAACAAAACAATATTTCGGTGGGGGACGGGGTGAAAGCCGCGTTGTCGGCGTATAATTATTTATTGAGCAGACAGTAAATGAAAGAATTATGGGAGCGCCATTTACTTTATCACAAGAACAAAAAAACCAACTTCAAGAAATCGGAGAAAAGTTTAATCTTCGATTTATTGTCGTGCATGGTTCGTATGCGAAAGGAGTACCCCATCAAGGCAGTGACTTAGATGTAGCGGTTTTAGGATATCAGTTTATACCGATTGATGTTTTATTGGAATTACATGGCTTGATTGCGGGAGTTTTCGGGGATAATCGGGAGCGGGAACTTGACCTTAAATCTCTTCACGGCGCAGATCCGCTTTTTAGACATCTTGTTGTGCGCGATGGCGTATTATTGTACGGTGATGAGACAGATTTTAATGAATTTAAAACATACGCCATGCGTTCTTTTGATGATGCGCGGAAGCTTTTCCGGTTGGAAGAGGCGCTTATAAAAAAACAAAACGCAGATTTATTGCATGTATCTTAAACGCCATGCTTGACCCCATTTTTATCAGAAGAAAAATCGGACTCATTCAGGAAGACTTACAGCATCTTGAGTTATTTCGCGATCTTACTTTCGCTAAAGCCGCCGAAGATTGGACAGTTTGGAATGCTATTGAATGGACGCTCGCAAAAATAATAGGGCGCGCTATTGATATTAATCGCCATATACTTGCCGAATTGGGCGGCAAAGAAATACATCCGCCGAAAGATTATACGGATACATTTCTGTTTTTAAAAAATATGTCTATCTTCCCCGAAGAATTTATTACTGAAATCGCAAAAAGCGCCGGTTTCCGCAACAGGATTATCCATGAATACAATGAAATTGATAAAAACCTTGTGTATAATACCATTGGAGATGCGATTGAACAGTATGCGCAATATTGCGCGTATCTTCTTGCGTTTCTCGACACCATTACCAGCAAACCTCAAGAAAGAAATCCATGAAAATCGCAATTAACGGGTTTGGGCGCATTGGCCGTTCGTTTTTCCGAGCCGCTCATGGTTTGAAAGAGTTTGACATTGTTGCCGTCAATGATTTAACCGACACAAAAACACTTGTGTATCTTTTAAAGTACGATTCGGTGTATGGGCGATACAGCAAAGAAGTGAGCTCAAATGAGACGGGTATTATTGTAGACGGCAAAAAGATAAAAGTGTTTGCCCAAAAAGATCCTGCTCAATTGCCATGGGGCGACATGAGCATTGACGTAGTGGTGGAATCCACAGGGTTTTTCACCGATGGCGCAAAAGCGAAAGCGCATCTGGACGCGGGGACAAAGCGGGTGGTTATTACGGCACCTGCCAAGGGCGGTGTTCCCACACTTTTGGTTGGGGTAAATGATGACGGATTTCGGAATCCCGCGCCCATAACATGCAACGCATCATGTACGACAAATTCCGTAGCGCCCGTGATGCGAATTTTAATGGACACGTTTGGCATTGAAAAAGCTGGCATGGTTACGGTGCATGGGTACACTGCAACCCAAAAACTTGTAGACGGGCCGGATGCAAAAGACCTGCGCCGCGGGCGCGCAGCCGCCGTGAATATTATGCCGTCTACCACAGGCGCGGCTGAGGCGGTAATTCAATCTATTCCCGAACTTGAAGGAAAATTTGATGCCATCGCGATGCGCGTGCCGGTGATTACCGGGTCACTGTCGGCGATAACGGTTTTGGTGGAAAAGCATGTTTCTGTTGAAGATGTAAACACCGTGTTTAAAAAAGCGGCTGAAGATTCTCGATGGTCAAAAATTCTTGCCGTTACAGAAGATCCGATTGTGTCTACGGATATTATCGGCCAACCGTATGGCGCCATTGTGGATTTTTCACTTACCAAAGTTGTGGACGGGAACCTGCTGCAGGTCTTTTCATGGTACGACAACGAGGCCGGCTATACGGCCACGTTGGTGGAGCATGTGCGACGGGTGGCGGAGCAATGACACCCTTCTGGTATCTGTATGCAAAATATGCTACAATGTGGTCATCTATGGCTCAAAAATCAGCAAGAAAATCTATCAAATTCCGGCAATCTCTTTTTTGGGATGTTGATCCAAAAACAATAGATCTGGAGAGGAACGCCAAATATATTATTGAGCGGACGCTTGAGTTCGGGAATGATGATGAAGTGCGCTGGATGTGGTCGCATTATTCGCCAGAACTCATTCGCGATGTTGTTGATAATCGACGTGGTCTTCGTTCAACAGTCAAACCTCTATGGGAAGCCCTGACGTCAAAAACAAGCTAATCTGGCGTACAGAAACTCTACCGCCCGAGACGCTTCATGCTCTGGACTTATTGGCAAGCTGGAATTGGTTAAAGAAAAGTGATTGGTATCTGGCGGGTGGAACAGCTCTTGCGCTCTATGTGGGGCACAGGCAGTCCGTTGATCTTGATTTTTTTTCGCCGCGTGGAACTTTCTCAACCGGCCCGCTGTTAAACTACTTTAAAAATACTGTATGGAAGACCTCCGTCTCCGAAGCGGGGACTCTCTATGGAACTTTACTGCAAGCAAAAGTGAGTTTTATCGCGTATCCATTTTTTAAGCGCGCTGATATACCTCAATGGTATGGCAACATACGAGTGCTTACACCTAAAGACATCGCTGTGATGAAAATTATTGCCATAAGCCAGCGAGGGCGTAAGCGAGACTTTGTTGATCTTTTCTGGTATGTACAAAATTATGAGCCGCTTATTGCTGTTATAAAGAAACTCCCTGCTCAATATCCAACTGTTGCGCATAATTATCACCATATCTTGGAAAGTATGATGTATTTTGCTGACGCGGAGGATGATCCGATGCCAAGACTTTTCTTTCATGCCGATTGGAAAACCATTAAAGCGTATTTTCAAAAAGAAATCCCTCAGATTACAAAAGAATTACTGCAATTAGAATAAGATTAAGAGATATCATGACCAAAGACGTTATTTCCGTTCACCCGGAGGATGCCGTGATTAATGCCGCGTACGGCCGCGTTGGTGGAGCATGTGCGGAGGATAGGGAACTTATAGTTATACACACCCGGGTGTGTTTTTTTATTACTCCCACCTATGATATTCTGAAGATAGTTATTAAAAGATTTAATTTTTCATTATGAGTAATGTTTTGAAACGTTTTGCAATTTCTTTGGGAATTGCCATTTTGCCGTTTTTTGCGTTTGCGCAAAGCGACAATAGCGCATATCTTGCGTCTCTGTTTAATCAGGTGCGCGCGCTTCAACAGCAGATTAATATCTTGTTGGCGCAGTTATCTGCGTATCGGTCGCAGAGTGTGGGGCAGATAGCCGGTTCCCTTTCAACATACGGACAAATTTCAAATATGGCAACTACTTCACCGGAAACCGAGCTTGTGATAGCGGACGATCCCGGCTCGTCTTTTCGCGTGGGAACGCCTTCCGCCAAATGGGTCGCGCAATCGTTTGTAGCAGCAAGCAGTTCTCCTATAACAGGCGTAAGTTTTGCTTTGGCGCGGAAAGGAAATCCGGCATATCCGCTCACTGTTTCATTGCGGACTGATATCAAAGGCGCGGATATCGCATCCGTAACCATAACACCACAAAATGTGTCGGATAATAGTCTTGCGCCTACATGGGTATCCGCAACTTTTTCCTCCTCTCCCGTTTCTGTAATGGGAGGCATGATGTATTATATTGTTGTTTCAAACATGAATGGAGAGGGCGCCGGCAGTTCCTATTTTAGATGGGTGGTGAGCGACCGCGTCAATCCTTATGCAGACGGTATGTTGTGGAACCACGCGGGCGGCAAGCATCCCAAGTATGATGCACTGCTTAAGGTGAGGTTTGGAAAAAGTGCGGGATTTCAAGTTTTGGAGCCCAATGGAGGAGAGGTTTGGCGCACAAATACTACAGGGTCTATTTTATGGGCTGGTAGTGGAGGCGCTGTTCAGATTTTGCTTTTTCCGTGGTCTGCCAAAGGTCCGGGAACGCATTCTCCTACGGCAGTTATCGCCACCAGTACTCCTAACATCGGTGCGCTTGATTGGAAAATACCTACCTCTATACCAACAGGTGAGTATTTTGTAAGAGTATTTTGCATTTTAGAATGTGCCCACGATATAAATTTACTTGATGACAGTGATGGGCCGTTTTCTATTATTTCACAGGGTGGTACCAATGAGTTAATTATAGCTCCCATACAAGGGCTTGATAAAATGGTTGTCGCGGGATCAAACGGAGTGGAGTTGGCAAGAATACAACTTGATGCGCAACAGGCGCAAGAAAACGTAAAAATTGTGCAGGCGCGTATCATTGCGGATGTTGTTATTGGAGATTTGGATAATTTCCAGTCGCTTCAGCTTTTTGACGGGTCTACGCCGCTCAACACAGGATCAAATGTTCTAAACCCCGCTGGCACGGTTTATGGCGCTGACAAGGAGCTTATTTTTAATCTTGACTCACCGGGCATTGTTGTATCAAAAGGGACCTCAAAAAATATTATTTTAAGGGGTAATCTAACGACAGGCGCGCAGACGGGAGATAAAATAAAGTTTGATTTTTCCAGTCCTTTATCTGGCGGAGGGTGGCTTGTTAGTGGTGTGGAGAGCGGCAGAGCAATAGAGGAAAATACACTGAATATCCCCGGCTCTCTTGTTACAGTAACTAAAAACGGCGGCTGGTCAATTACGGTAGCGCCTTCTCAACCTACCGAAAAATGGGTTGCGGCCGGAAGCGTGAATGTGCCGATAAATGTGCTTCGCTTTATCGCGACAACGGAAGATTTTGCCTTAACGGATTTGCGGCTTCAATTGAAACAACCGGCAACGGCGGCAGATATAGCAAAGATATCTTTATGGGACGGCGCTGTGAAAATTGCGGAAAAAACACCCTCATTTGTTAACGGAGTTGAAGATTTTACATTCCCGACAAGCGGGCCCGGTTCGTTTGTAATTCTCAAGGATTCATTTAAAGAAATGACTATAAAGGTTACCGTGGCGGGAATAGGGCAGGGGCTTCCGGGAACTGCGGGCAGGTTCATTGTGATTGATTTTGATGGTGATGGCACGCCGCTTGGCAAAAATAAGGCTCTTGGCCAATCTTCCGGCATATCAGCCCATGCAAGCACAGCCGTGGACACGAGTTCGTCCGGAATCCGATACTTCCGATCTGTGCCAACATTGGAACGCGTGGCGCTTCCAGTAACAGCGCTTACATCTGGTAATCATGTAATCTATAAGATGAAGGTTACAGCAGACCCGGCGTATAATGTTGCAGTGCACAAGTTTACTTTCTCTATAGCTACAACGGGTATTACCTCTTTCCAATCTTCTGTACCAAGCTTTACGCTTTGGAACGCAACCGACAACAGGCGGGTGGCGGCGGCAACGGGCGCGGCGGCAGCATTCTTTGCGGAACAAGGCAACTACGATAAAAGCGGGCAGATCGTTGTGCGTATCCATGCTGATAATACCGACCTTCCAAGCGGTCAGTGTACATCAGCTAACTGTTGGGACATCATTCCAAGAGGCCTGTCGCGCATCTATGAACTTCGTGCTGATATAACTACTGATGGTACGGGTGATTTAGTTACAACAAAACTTCAGGGAGATTTCAACAGTATCAGTATGGGGAATATAAGTGTTGTGGATGGATTGGGAAGCCGCTTGATTTGGTCCGACTTCTCCGCCGATGCGACAACAACGCACAGCGTGTATACTGCCGATTGGATGAACGGTTTCAAAGTTCCCGGGCTTCCTTTCACGGGGCTGGATTCATCAACACTTTCAAACTAATGAATGTAACCGACATAATGACAAAAGATGTTATCTCCGTTCAT
>SBBS01000048.1 GCA_005239605.1 bacterium
CTTGCGTTAGCCCTGCTAGCGCTTCAAAATTTTCACCGGCGCCCCATCTCATATTTCTGAAATTTCACTCTAAAATTTATTAAGGGACAGGTCTAATTTATCTTTCAGTGACGAAGATAACGAAGGTATCTTAAGGCAGTTCTTACTTCCTCCCCACTAACCAAACCGCAGCCGGCCAATCATTCTCGTTCTTTGTCGCTAACCAGCGCGTAACACCCCATCTTCGATCCGGGACTTTCCAGTCTCGGATTTTTTTATGGAACATACCGAGCGCGTGGTAGAAGCGGTTGCCCCAGCCCTCGCATTGCATGATTTCTGAAAAATTGCGGCAGAGATACCGAAGGCCATCGGGCGAGAATCGCCACAGGTCTTTGGGTCCCCAATGCCGGGGGTACATAAAAACAGTGGCAACAATAGCAATACCGCCGTGTTTCAATACGCGGTATATTTCGTCAATTGCTTGCTGAGGATTGCCTTCCACATGCTCCAGAACCTGGTCCGCGATTATTACATCAAAGGAATTGTCAGCGTATGGCAGCTGCAAAACGCTTATATCCGGATAGTCCGCTTCTGTTATTTCGGCATCTTTCGCAATAATTTCACGCGGCGGCGTGTAGTTGGGTGAGCCGCGAAAATATTTAAGCCCGCTTATGCCGAGAATTTTTCCATGAAGCGGGAGATCAAGGGCAGAAAAAATCCTCATGTACATTTGATAACGGGAAATTGGCAACTTGTTTTTAGGGGAGCTTAAAAAGAACATAAGCAAGTATATGATTTAAAAAACGGCCTATTACACGGCCTGCGACGGCGCCCCATAGGTCATAAAAAGGCACTAATAAAAGCAATGCGATGATTTGGAGCAAGGGGGCTCCAATGTTGTGTATGTATATTTTATGGATGTTCCCTTCAGCTTTGAGCGCGTCTCCAAAAACGCCAAAGGGAAACAAAATAAGCGACAAAGCAAAAATTTGCGAGTATATAACTGAATCCATATATCGCGGAAAAAAGAGGGTGTATATAAAGGGGGCTGTTATGATATATCCGCCTACCATGACTGCGGTGAGAATGGTTGCGCGAAAGAGTTTTTGAGGCAGTGTTTGCTTGAGCGACTCTGCCGATTCTTCACCTTCTGCTTGCACAGCGAGTTTAGAAAATGTAACTGTTGCTATATTTCCCATAAATGATTTTACCTGTTCGGGAAGCGCAATGGCAAATGAATATACCGCAAGCGCCGCCGGACCCAAGAAAGAATACAAAAGGACACTGTCTATATAGTTTGCAAGAGTGGAAGGCGCGCTTGAAAGAGAGAGACGCAGGCCGTAGGCAATGGCCGATTCTTCTTGGGGAGCGTTTTTGGGAATGCTTCGAATGATATTCCAGTGAAGAACAACATTTGGGAGCGCATGGCTTGCAAAGTAAGCGAGCGTAAGAAGGACAACATCCATGGCGAGTGAAAATTCATTGACGTATATAACAGCGATAGTTCCCAGCATAATCAAAGCATAGACGGCGTGAGAGAGAATATTGCAGAGCGTTTTCTTTTGAAACTCTTTTTTTCCGTCAAGGTAGCCGCGCCAGTTTCCAAGCCCTTCCATAAAAGGCACGAGAATGCTTGCTATGCATAAGCCGTAAGCAACAGGCGCATTTCCTTTCACGAAAAATAAAATTGCGGTAACAAAGCCGACAAGCGATATGCCGAAAGAAGAAAGGAAAATAAGGTACGATCCTTTGCGAAATGTGCCGTCATATCCGCGCGCAGCCGCTCGCACAATGGCGGTGCTCATTCCCGGCAGAGAAAAAATGCCCGCCATGCCGATAGCGGAAAGTATAAACCGGTAACTGCCGTATATCTCTTTGGGGAGGTAGCGCGCGTAGGCAACAGAGAGAATAAATGCAATCAGCATTCCTGTTACACTGCTTATGGAAAGCCAAAAACTGCCGCTTGCGAGATAGCGGATATCTGTTTTAAGAAATCGTTCCAATGGCGTTATGGCATGTACGAATAGTTGTTGCGGGTTCATAAATGGTATGATAGTACTATGTAGTATAACGTGTTCCAGATGCAATTATCTACAGACTCGCGAAAATTTTCTACTGTTCTGATAACCGGCATAACGGGCTCGGGCGGCAGTTATCTTGCTGACTACATTGATGAACATCATCCGGAAGTTGAGATTCACGGTATTTCACGCTGGCATTCCACAACGGCGCACAATAATTTACAGCAACTCACTGGTAAAGTTGCGGTACATGAATGCGATCTTAACGATTTTAGCGCTGTGTTTTCTGTGGTGCGGGATATAAAACCCGATGTTATTTTTCACTTTGCCTCTCATGCAAATGTGCGCGCGTCGTTCATAAATCCTCTTGCGGTGCTGGAAAACAATATCCGCGGCACGGCGCATTTATTGGAAGCGGTGCGCTTATCCGGATTGAATCCGGTGATTCAAATATGCAGCACATCGGAAGTATACGGGCAGGTGGATCCCCAGCATGTGCCGATTCGGGAAGATTGCCCGCTGAACCCATCCAGCCCGTACGCGGTTTCCAAAGTGGCGCAGGACCTATTGGGGTTTGCCTATTTTCGCAGTTACGGCATGCCTATTATCCGTACGCGAATGTTTGCGTATCTGAATCCGCGTAGAGCCGACTTGTTTGCAACATCATTTGCCATGCAAGTGGCGCGCATTGAAGCAGGACTGCAAAAAGAATTATTGCATGGCAACCTTGATTCCACGCGCACGCTGATAGACGTGCGCGATGCCATGGAGGCGTATTGGATGAGCGTGGAAAAATGCCGGTCCGGGGAGGTTTACAATATTGGCGGTCCCACGGTTATAACAGTGGGAGAGTTTTTATCGTTTCTTAAAAAGCATGCGCGAGTTCCCATACCCTCGCGGGTGGATCCGGCATTATTGCGGCCGGCGGATGTAACGCTTCAAATACCGGATGTTGCCAAATTTATGACAGAGACCGGCTGGAAACCAAAGTACGCGTTTGAAGAAAGTGTTGCGCATTTGTTGGAACATTGCCGCGCCGAAGTTAGGAAAGAGCAATCATAAGCGAAATATATGGCGATTATCACATTGGGAGATTTAAGAAAAATACGCCGCAAGCATGCGGATAAAAAAATCGTGTTTTGTTCCGGCGTGTTTGATTTGACACATGCGGGGCATGCGTTGTTTTTTGAGGACTGCAAAAAGCATGGCGATATTCTTGTTGTGGCGCTTGGGCGAGATATGGATATTAGGAAATATAAAGGTAAAGAACGTCCTATACTTAATCAGCATGCGCGGCTTAAAATGGTTGATATGTTAAAGCCCGTTGATTATTGTCTTTTTGGCAGTTCTGTCAAAAAAGGAAATTTGATTATGCCTATGCGGTATATGCTTATGCGGCTGCGGCCTGATGTTTATGTGGTAAACGACGATGCGTTTGATATGCCTGCACGCAAACAACTCGCCCATATATGCGGTACGAAACTGATTATATGCCGGAGGATATGCCCGGCAGAGTTTGGGAATATATCTACAACTGATATCATTGAGAAAATAAAAAAAATGAATTAAAAAACGTCCGTAAAAGCATACAGACGTAGTGGTAGAAGCGCAACCGCATGAAATTAGCGGCAATCAAAAAAAGAAAGAAGATGCGGCTCAGCAAGCAATGTTATTGCGATTGTTTTTAAATCGCGCACGCGCCCGTCTTGTATCATGCGTTTCCATTCTTGCCAGGGGATGAGGTGAGTTTCCAGGATTTCTAGACGTTCTGGTTTTGGCTCCGAGACTTTTTTGCAATTTGTTCCAAGAAAGAAATAGAAACTGCTGTTATAGCTGCTTGCGGGATCAATCCATACGCTATCGGGAAGCAGAGGTATTAACTTTTCCGCAACGTAGCCGCATTCGGTAAGAAGCTCTTCTGCCGCAATTTCTTCCGGCGTAAGCGTTTCGTCGGCGGTGCCGCCGGCCGCTTCGATAATCCACAAATTTTTTGCAAACCGAAATTGTTCCACAGCCACAACTTCACCGGATGGTGTAACAGGAAGAATAATCGATGCCCATGGCATGGTGCTGACAAAAACGCGATAAGGAATTATTTCTCCTGTACCCGGTATTTTAAATTTCCAGTCACCGAGTGTTTTGCCATGTTTGGGCGGAAGCAGATATTCTACCGGGCCAATCGGGATCGGGGTATTTTTTTTTCACAAGAGAACTCCCTTAGAAAGTTATTTGTGTGAAGAATACCAAGCGAAGGTATGTATGTCAAGTTTTATATATGAATAGATAATGATATAATGGAATGCATGCAGAGGCGGAATACATATAACCTTGCCGAGCGTATCATTGATAATCGCGATCTTGCCGCGCTTTCTTCGTGGTTCAAGAAAAGTCCGCGGCTTACGCAGGGCGAGCTTACGAAAAAATTGGAACAAGAATGGGCGCGCTGGATAGGCACCAAATACGCGGTGTTTTGCAACTCCGGCTCGTCAGCCAATCTTCTTGCCGCTTATGCCTTGTTGACGAGCGGCGCAATGCGGAATAAAAAAGTTATCGTGCCGAGCGTGGGATGGGCGACTACCATAGCTCCTTTTATACAATTCGGGTTTGAGCCGATTATGTGCGGGGCGGATGCCGGCACATTTGCGCTTGATGCGGGTCATTTGGAAAAACTTCTTAAAGAACACGATGCGGCGACGGTTGTGCTGGTACAAGTGCTTGGCGTTCCTGCAAACATGGATACGTTATTACGCCTCAAGAAGACCTATAATTTTTTGCTTGTGGAAGACGCTTGCGCGGCATTGGGAGCCGAATATAAAAATAAAAAGGTTGGCGCGTTTGGCGATCTTTCCGCGTTTTCGTTTTATTTTGGCCACCAGCTTTCCACCATTGAAGGCGGCATGGTGAATACGAACAGCAAAGAGTTGTATGAAAAACTGCTTATGCTGCGGAGCCACGGGTGGGGGAAGGATTTAGAAAAACAATCGCGTTCCCGGTTAATGAAAACGCATGCCATTGATGAATGGCATGAGCCGTTTACGTTTTTTGTTCCCGGGTTTAACGTTCGCTCCACCGATCTTAATGCGTTTCTCGGTTTGCGGCAGATGAAAAAAGCCGATAAAGTAAGCGCTATTCGTCAAAAAAACCATAAAGTTTATGCCGAGAATATGAAGAATGTGGAATTTCAGAAATGGGACGCGAAAGCAGCGCCGTGCAGTATTTCTTTTGGCGCGCTTGCAAGTTCGCAAGAGCATCGCAGGCGCATTGTAAAAGCGCTTGATGCAAATGGCATTGAAACAAGGTTGTTTTCCGCGGGAAACTTAGGGCTTCATCCTTTTTGGTACAACCTATACGGAAAATTTAATCATTCGGTGTCGGACAAGGTGCATAGTTGCGGTTTTTTTCTGCCGAACAATGAATCGCTTTCCAAAAAAGATATTTTATTTATTTGCGGCGTTGTTAATTCAGTGAAGCCATGAACATATTGATTACCGGGGGCGCGGGATATATCGGCTCGGTATTGGCGCCGATGCTTCTTGAAAGCGGGCACGAGGTTACTGTTCTGGATAACCTTATGTATGGCCAAACACCGTTGCTGGACGTGTGCCACAATCCGCGATTCCAATTTGTGCGCGGAGATGCGAGGAATGAAGCATTGGTAAAAAAACATACAGAAAATAAAGATGTTCTGATTCCATTGGCTTGTTTGGTTGGCGCGCCGCTGTGCGACAAAATGCCGCGCGAAGCGGAGTCCATAAACCGCGATGCGATTAAGCTTTTACTTTCGTTGCGAAAACCCGGGCAAAAAGTTCTGTATCCGAACACCAACAGCGGCTATGGTATTGGGCAAAAAGACATGTATTGCACCGAAGATGCGCCGCTTACGCCGATCTCGCTTTATGGAAAATTAAAGTGTGAAGCGGAACAGGCGGCGCTTGAGGCGGGCGATAGCATGGTGTTCCGTTTGGCGACTGTATTTGGCATAAGCCCCCGCATGCGATTGGATTTATTGGTGAACGATTTTGTGTACCGCGCCGTGAATGATGGCTTTGTGGTATTATTTGAAGCGGACTTCAAGCGAAATTATATTCATGTGCGGGATGTGGCGCGCGTATTCATGCATGGCATTGTCAACTTTGAGCGCATGAAAGGGCAGGCGTATAATGCGGGCCTTTCAGACGCAAATCTTTCAAAACGCGAGTTATGCGAAGAAATTCAAAAACAGCTGCCGAAATTTTATTTTACGGAAGCGAAACTTCGTGAAGACCCTGACAAGCGCAATTATATTGTAAGCAATGAGAAAATAGAAAGGACCGGGTTTAAGCCAAATGTATCATTACAGGAGGGTATTGCGGAACTTATCAAGGGATATCAGATAATAAAGCGAAACGAGTTTTCAAATGTATAATTTTACGGAGTATTATTTGCTTTTGCGTTTTTTACTATAGACAGCACACTATGAAATAGTAGGCCTGTCCCTTAATAAATTTTAGAGTGAAATTTCAGAAATATGAGATGGGGCGCCGGTGAAAATTTTGAAGCGCCAGCAGGGCTCACGCAAGAAATTTTC
>SBBS01000099.1 GCA_005239605.1 bacterium
AAATTTTGAAGCGCCAGCAGGGCTCACGCAAGAAATTTTCACCAAGCCCCGGCCGGATTTCGGGAATTTTTAGCCGAAAATTTATTAAGGGACAGGTCTCATATAGAACATGGTCAATTGACCTATGTTTTTTTATTTGCGATACTGTATACATGTTATTCAAAAAAGTTAGCTTATTTTTTACAGCATTCGTTGTAATTTGCGCCGGGTTTGGCATAGGAGTGTATGTGGGGTACAGTCAGCGGCCCGCAATTGACCAAGTAACCTCGTTATATAACAAGGAAACCGCAAAGCCGGCAGAGGTTGATTTTTCGCTATTTTGGAAAGCATGGAATTTGATAGAAGAAAAATATGTTGCGTCTGGCAATCTGGACCGTCAAAAAATGGTCTATGGAGCCATAAGCGGCATGGTAGGCGCGCTTGATGACCCCTACACGGTGTTTTTCCCGCCGGTGGAAAAAGAACTCTTTGAATCGGAAATTGAAGGAAAATTTGAAGGTATAGGCGCGGAAATTGGCATGCCCAAGGGGATACTCACCATCATTTCTCCGCTTACAGGTTCGCCCGCCGCAAAAGCCGGATTGCTTCCGGGTGATAAAATCGTGCGCATAGATGATGCCGTAACAACAGATTTAACGCTTGATGAAGCCGTGCGCCTTATTCGCGGGGAAAAGGGAACAGAGGTGGCGCTTACCATTTTGCGTAACGGAGAAGACGAAACGCGCGTTATAAAAATCACGCGTGACACCATTCGAATTCCCGTTCTTGATATGGAAAAACGGGACGGGGGCGTTTTTATAATTCGTTTGTATAATTTTTCCGAAGAAGCGCCGCATGAATTTCGCAAGGCTCTTCAAGAAATGGCGCGTTCGGGAAGCAATAAACTCGTGCTTGATTTACGAAATAATCCAGGCGGATTTTTGGAAGCGTCCGTAGACATTGCAAGCTGGTTTTTGGAATCGGGAAAAGTTGTCGCCCGAGAAGCGTTTGGCGATGGCACTGAACTTGAGCATAGAAGCCGCGGATACAATGCGCTTGGCGCTATTCCTATGGTGATACTCATAAATAACGGCTCCGCATCGGCGTCTGAAATTCTTGCGGGAGCGCTGCGTGATCATCTTAAAATACAGCTTGTCGGCGTAAAAACATTCGGCAAGGGCTCGGTGCAAGAGTTGGTTGAAGTTACGAATGACGCCTCATTGAAAGTAACAATCGCGCGCTGGCTTACTCCGTCAGGCGTTTCGCTTTCTGAAAATGGCCTTGATCCGGATGTGATAGTTGAAATGACTCCCGAAGACATGGAGGAATTGCGCGATCCGCAAATGGAAAAAGCTCTTGAAATACTTCGGGGAATGGAGTAAGATGGAACGATATGCAAATAATCTTGCTAAAACAGGTGCAAAAATTAGGCAACCGAGGCGATGTAAAAGACGTATCAGCCGGGTATTTTCGCAATTTTCTTTTCCCGCGCGGTCTGGCTGAATTGGCAACCAACACACGTCTAAAACGCGCGGAACTTATGCGCGCCGAAACCGCAAAACAGCAAGTTAAGGACCGGCAAGCATTTTTGGCGTTGCTCAAGGCATTAGAAAAAGAAAAAATTATATTATTACGAAAAGCAACGAACGAGGGACGTTTGTTCGGGTCTGTCACCCAAGAAGATATTCAAGACGCGTTGGCTCAAAAAGGATATAAGTTGGATCAAAAATATATTCATCTTGAAACGCATATCAAAGAACTCGGCGCCTATTCCGTATTATTGAAATTTGACGAAGCCATTACTGGTTCTATTTCCATAACCGTGGAGCGTGAAGCACAATAACATCAGATATATTTTTGTGGTGGGGGGAGTAATGTCCGGCATTGGCAAGGGTATTGCGACATCTTCCATCGGCAAAATTCTTCAATCACGCGGATACCGCGTAACAGCTCTCAAAATTGATCCTTATATAAACGTGGACGCGGGCACCATGAATCCCGTAGAACACGGGGAAGTTTTTGTTACGAGCGACGGTATGGAATGCGACCAAGATATAGGCAATTATGAGCGGTTTTTAGGAGAAGAGATGCATGCCTATAATTATATGACAACGGGTGCGGTGTATCTTTCCGTTATAACAAAAGAGCGTAATCTTGAATTTGGCGGCGCATGTGTGGAAGTAGTGCCTCATGTGCCGGAAGAAGTCATACAGAGAATTGAACGCGCCGCGGCGCGTACAAAAGCAGACTTTGTCATGGTGGAAATTGGCGGTACGGTTGGCGAATATCAAAATCTTTTATTTTTGGAAGCAGGGCGCATGATGAAATTACAGCGCCCTGATCAGGTTCTTTTTGTAATGGTAAGCTATTTCCCCATTCCCCAAATGATAGGGGAGATGAAGACAAAACCCACGCAATACGCGGTGCGTTCGTTAAATACAGCTGGAATTCAGCCCGATATTATTCTTGCCCGTTCATCGGTTCCGCTTGATAAGCCGAGAAAACAGAAAGTGTCGGTATTTTGCAACATGCAGGAAGAAGATATCATTTCAGCTCCGGATGTTTCTTCTATTTATGAAGTTCCTCTTAATTTTGAAAAAGAAAGGCTGGGAGACCGCCTGCTGGAAAAATTTCGCATGCCGGTTCGCAAAAAGAAAGATATGAGCGCGTGGGCAGAGCGTGTGCGCCAAGCTCGCAATGCAAAAAAACCGATAAAAATCGGCATCGTGGGAAAGTATTTTGGTACGGGCGCGTTTACGCTTTCCGATTCATATATTTCGGTAATTGAAGCGCTGAAACACGCGGCATGGGCGGAAAAACGATTTCCGGAACTGCATTGGCTGAACGCGGAAGAATACGAGAAAGATCCAAAAGCTCTTTGGAGTTTGCGGGATTTTGACGGTATCGTGGTGCCGGGCGGATTTGGCAGCCGCGGCGTGGAAGGAAAAATGCGCGTTATAGAATTCTGCCGAAAAAATAACATGCCGTATCTCGGATTATGCTATGGCATGCATTTGGCTATTGTAGAGTTTGCGCGAAATATGGCGCTGATGGAAGGCGCGCATACTACGGAAGTGGATCCGCAAACAAAATATCCGGTAATAGACGTAATGCCCGAGCAAAAAGAGAATATAGCCGCAAAACATATGGGCGGTTCTATGCGCTTGGGTTCTTACGCATGCCGCCTGCAGGCGGGAACAAAAGCCTATAATGCCTATAGGGTACCGCGCGTAAAAGAACGCCACCGGCATCGGTATGAATTAAACAATGCGTTTCGCGAGCGTCTCATAAAAAAAGGCCTCGTTATGTCGGGGATAAACCCGGAACGAGATCTCGTTGAAATAATTGAGCTTCCGGATCATCCGTTTTTTGTGGGAACGCAATTTCATCCGGAATTCCAATCACGATTTCTGGACCCGCATCCGTTGTTTCTCGCTTTTATACAGGCCGCGACAAAGAAGGTTTCGCCGTAACGCTTACAACTTTTTTGCGTATAATGGCGCCGTTAAATTTTTGTTTCCGTTTCGTTGAGAAAGCAACAAAACCATTATGAATCGCATACAGCGTAAAATCACGTCCCTGACGAACGCCCGATCCCGGAAGAACGCGTGAACCGACTTGGCGAACAATAATATTGCCCGCAATCACACGGCCTCCGTCATGGATTTTCACTCCCCGATATTTTGGTTGTGAGTCGCGGACATTCGCTGTGGAACCCGCAGATTTAGTATGTGCCATAAAATAAGGAGCGTAGGTTAGTAATATGTTTCCAACAATAGCAAAACTTATAAAAAATAGCAAGGAATGGTTAGAAGGGAACAATGACACAGTTTTCCTTGCTTTGGCAGTGTTTTTAGGGGTTTTATTGGCCGGGGGCGGGTTTCGGCTGTATACTCTATGGCAAGAGCGCGTTCCTATTACCCTTGTGGAGGAAAATAAAACAGACATAGTTTTGGAAGAAAATCTTACGGAGAAATATGCGACGGCATCAGGGCTCCCCGGATTGGTAGCGGCAAGCAGAAATGGAAAGCGTTATTACTATCCGTGGTGCGGCGGATTAAATCGCATTAAAGAAATAAATAAAATTTGGTTTAAAACGGTGGCAGAAGCCGAGAGGGCAGGATACACTCTTGCGTCCGGATGCGATGAGTTGTAGAGTAAGCAGTAAGCGCTAAGTTCTAAAGATTAAAACAAAAGAGGATCCAGATATGCCAGATGTACCAAAAGGTTGGTTTAATCCCAATAATATTGGCGAAACATTAAGAAACCTCATTCAAACGGCTGAACCAGATCCGGAATACAAAAAAACACTAACCCCGGATAAATTCAAAACAGACCTTCTGGATGAGCTAAAATTTCTTGCGCCGCTCAGTGAAGAACAAGTGGATAAAGTACGCATCTATATTGAACAAAACATAAGTAACCTCATGCGCCTATGGTTCTCCATACACGGGGGCTAAATTATGCTTCTTCCGCCGACTCAACAAAGTCGGCATTTTTTTTGAAAGTGGCAGTCAACACATCAATTTTTTTCGCATCAGAGCGCGCCTCCAACACCTGCTCCTTGAGCGGCTCGGGCAAAGATGTAATGATGGCTTTTAATTGCTTGTCATCGGGTTTTAAGAGCGCGTTCCACACATCAAGCCGATTTGCCGCTTCAAGCGCGGCATGAATCTTTTCGTAGTCATAAGAAAACCGCTCTTGCACAGTTTTTGAAATAACCCCCATGTCTCCAAACACTCGCGTAAGACCCTCTTGATCCATATATAATTTAATATCGGTTTGAAGTTCGGCGAGGCGTTTTGCTGTATCTTGACTTGCTTTTTTCAGGGTAAAATATTCTGTAATTGTTTTTTCTATATTCTGTATCCCGCTTACCGCTATTTGCTTATTGCTATACAAAAATTTCCACGCGGGACACATGGCTTTATAACCGCACCAATCGCACAGAGCGGACGGTTGGGGAGGGAAGTCATCAGATGCGGTACGATTTTCTATATCGCGAATTATTGCAAGCAGTTCCTGTTGCATGCGTTCCGAGTCTTCTGCTTTCCGTATGGTTGTTATTTTTTCGTTGTGTTTTACATAGTATAGAGAAAGCGTAACCATGTGCGATGCTATATGCGGCCACCGGCGTAAAAGCCCTAGATGATACAGCGAAAGCTGGAGATCATTATCCACGCCTTCTTGAGATTTCATTTTGCGGCTTGTTTTGTAGTCAATGATTTCGTATGTCTCATCGGTTGACTTGTCTATACGGTCAATAATGCCCGCAAGAACATGCGCAGCGCCGGTTTTTGGATCCGGTAACGATATCTCAAAACGCAATTCCATATCCACCACATTAAAATTCCATGGCTGATTTTTTGCATAAAACCGCTTTAAGATGTTCTCGCCTTGGGTAACATAGAGAGAACGCTCATCCTCTGTTATATTCGCAATGTCAGATGATTGCCAGGAGTCCCGAAAATACGCAATGACTTCGTCCAAAGAAGGGTATAAGGGATCGCGTAAAAAAAGAAATTTGAGAGAGCTATGAATGAGTGTGCCAAACACCGCTTCCTTTGACTTGGGAGTTTTTATCTTATCTATCTCCTGGAATTTATATTTTTGCGGGCATTGCCGGAATGTTTCCAGCGCCGAGTAAGATGTTCGCATAAAGAAGCTCTTTTTTGAAGGAGAAATAAATGGGTATTCCGTATCATAATATGTCGCACAATATATCTTTTGCGACACAGCAAAGTTTCTTTTCTTTATTCAAATGGATCCCGCATCAAGTGCGGGATGACACAACAAGTGCCGACTCTTTTACATTAATTCCTGGACCTTCTGCCACAAGGATTGTATATAAGGCCATACATATATCCCCCACGCATGGCGGAGAAAATCCCATACGAAGATAAAGTTTTCTTTAAGCGTCTGATCGGTAAATAGCGCTCGCAAACTGACGCCCAGCAAACTCAATATAATTACTGAAAGCGCTACAATAATAATCAATTGCACAATGCCTTGTGTGCGAGGCATGGCGCCTCTATTTTGAATTTTGCGTTTTGAATTTTGCATTTGTTTACAAGTATGCCAATGGATTAAGATAACCGCCATACGGCAGATATTGGCAGTTGCTTCCGGAAATTTTTGATGCGCGAAACTGAACCGTGCCGGCATCATATACGGTAAAGTGAAGATGCGGCCCCGTGGCGTATCCGGTCTCTCCCGTGTATCCTATCAAATCGCCCCGCATAACGGAAGTTCCCCGAGTGACTACCATCTGTGAAAGATGCGCATAGAGCGTGGCAAGATTGTTTGGATGTTTTATAAGAATCCATTTACCATAAGATAAACAACCTGAAAAAGCGTCTGTATTGCCTGTTTCCCAAACTTCGCCCGCATCCGCCGCAAATACCGGAGTGCCGATTGCCGCGCGAAAATCAATGCCGTTATGCGGCTTTCCGTTATATAAAATTTTGGAATCGGGCGTATTCCCAAAACTTTGCGTGAGCATGACGCTTCCTTTGAGAGGCCGCGCAAGAACACCGGCGCGAGATTCTGGAATTGCCGATAGATCAATAAGCCGCCGTAATTCATCCTCCGTGCGCTGAATTTCATTTAACATCTCTTCCCGTTTTGCTTCCCGTTCCCGCACCAGCCGCTGATAGCGCGTTTCTTCATTTTTTGTTTCTGCAAGCAGGGTATTTTTTGATTTCTTTGCGTTTTCTTCTATACTGCGGCGATTTTGCAGTTCACTCTGAAGCTGAGAAAGCGTTTCTTTCTGTTCCGCGCGTAAGATACGTTCGTCTTCCAAAATTTTCTTTAATTCCCGCAGGGACGATAAATCATCATGAATTGATTCCTCTAATTGCTGTATATCTTCCATACTGCCGAAAAAATCAGAAATACGTTCGTGTTTTAATAATATCTCTATAAGAGAGCTTGCGTCCGATTGGTTTACCGTCTGCAGTGTTTCAGCGAGAGCGCGCCTCTGTGCGCTTGTTTTTGACTCATTTTCCGCAATAGTCCCGTTCAATTCTTCTATTTGAAGTTCTGTCGCGCCGATGCGATTTTTCGTAAGCCGTATATCCGCGCTTAATTTTTTAATTTGCGTTTCTATGCGGGTTATTTCTTGTTTAAGCGTTTTTGATTGATTCTGCGTTTGCGAAAGCGTTTTTTGGTATGCGGCAATTTCTTCTTCCAGTTTTTGTATCTCTTTTTGCCGCTCTTCTATGCGCACACGAAGTTCAGATTCGGTTGCGGCGAATGAAAATACGGGAGCAGTCAAAATAAATATAAAAATAAGAATTCTAATCATAAGACCTGTCCCTTAATAAATTTTAGAGTGAAATTTCAGAAATATGAGATGGGGCGCCGGTGAAAATTTTGAAGCGCCAGCAG
>SBBS01000081.1 GCA_005239605.1 bacterium
AAATTTTGAAGCGCCAGCAGGGCTAACGCAAGAAATTTTCACCAAGCCCCGGCCGGATTTCGGGAATTTTTAGCCGAAAATTTATTAAGGGACAGGTCTCATATAGTGACTTACGATGTCCCTAAATTGTGGACATCGTAAGTCACTATATTGCATGCGTATTCATGAAACGCGTAAGTCCTAATTTTAAACTTCTACTATCTCCTTTTCCTTCTTCTTCCGCACCTCTTCTAATTCTGTGTTGAAGCCGTCCATTTTTTTCTGTAATTCGTCTTTCACGCGGAACTTTTCATCTTCTGAAATTGTTTTATTTTTTTCGGACTGTTGAATTTCTTTCCACGCATCATCTCGGGCTCTGCGCGCCCGCACGCGCGTTTCTTCTGTTTTTGCGCCGAGAATTTTTAAGAGATCCTTCCGACGTTCTTCGGTAAGCTGAGGCAGAGTGAGACGTATATGATCGCCATCGGCAATGGGCGCAATGTGAAGCGATGAATTTTCTATTGCTTTGCCTATTGCTTCAAGCGCTCCTTTATCCCACGGTTGAATAACCAGCGAGCGCGCGTCTGGCGCAGAAATTGATGCTATGTGTTTTAGAGGCGTTTTTGCGTCATAGCGCTCTATCTCCAAATCCTCAAGAAGCGCAGGTGAAGCGCGTCCCGTGCGCAAAGAACTTATGTCCGCGCGGAACAAATCTTTCGCGCGCGCAAGTTCCTGTTCAAATGTTTTGAGAATTTCCCGCATTCGCACATCGTATCATAAAATCATTGCATTGGAAACTGCGCGCTAAAAGCGTTTTTGCGAAGCAAATCCTATTACAATTACATCGGGGCGCAAAGGATCAACGGCGATAGCAGTAATAGATCCTTTGTCGGGAAAATGTGTTCCTTTCCATGTCTTGCCGCCATCCAAACTTTTATATAATTGCGATGAAGCGGATACATATAACACATCGCGATTAGTCGGATGCGCGGCGAACCCAATAACCGGCAAGGAATCCGGCGGCACGATGAGCGGAATATCTTGCCAGGTGTCGCCGTTGTCCCGCGAAGCTATCAAACCATGATCGGATGTAATATACACGATGCCGGTCGCGTTATCTATAAATAATCGCTGGTTTTCGCGCGAACCTTTTAATTTGGAAAACCCGCGCGTGAGGTCTTTCCATGTTTCTCCATAATCAAACGAGCGAAACAGTTCTCCGCGGCGCGTTGTTACAAAATAGTGTCCGGGCGCATAAGAATTTGCCGCCACATGCATAATTTCTTGTTTGAAACGATATACAACGCGCCAGGTTTCTCCCGCATCCGCGCTCATATAGAGGCCGGTTCCAGCGCCTATAAGAAGTGAGTCTTTTTTAAAAGGGTCAAGCACAACAGAACGAATGGGCGTATCTTCAAGCGGCACAAAAAAAAGTTCCCGCGCGGCAGAATCCGAAAGTTCCGCCACAAACCCGCGATCATCATGGCGTGTGGTAAGATATATTTTTGGTTCTTTTTTCTGAGTCGTAATGTCATATATGCCCGCGTTCGGCGGCAGAGCGCTGTTCCCCTCAAACTGTGCCACTTTATCGAGTTTTGCGCTGTCGGCATACCACAACCCCTGTTCTTGCGTACCCACAAGCAGGCGGGATAAAACCGTGTCAAACTCTATATGAAACGGCGTAAATTGCCCTCCCGGTATGCCGCGCCAAGACACGCCGCCATCTTCTGAAGCATATAAAGAAGATGTTGGATCATCGCGCACGGCCATGCCGTCGGTGGTAACTGCCGCATCTTTGCGCTCGGGCTTAAAAAAACGAAACGCAACTGCAAACAATATCACAACAGTGAATATGCCAAGGAATACAAATACCATTGTTTTCCAATTTTCAGTTTTCATGCTGTTATCGTATCACAGAAACCGTAATGACGTTAAGATAGCTTAATCAACGCATCTTCAAAAATAATACGTTTTACTCCATACGGCTTTAAAAATTGTTCTTCACGTTCCATGAGCATCCGGCATTGATCGGCGGCAATAACCGCTTGGCGGCCCCTATGGGGAAGATGCGTATGCACCTTGTTTTGGAGTATCGCGATGCTTTCCGTAAACCATTTTTGCATTCCATCCGTGTTTTCACGCAATTTTTCGGCGAATTTCATGCGTTCCGCGATGGAAGCGTCAAAGAGCGCATAAACGCGCGCGCGTTCTTTATCTAATGATGTTTGTTCTTCCGCGGACGCAACAAGGCGCATAGCAATACCTGGCAAACCGTCCGCAAGGCGCGCTGTTTTAGCGGCTTGCTCCCAAGAAACATGATATTCTTTTTGGATGCTCGCCGTAAGCAATTCTTCAGATACGGGCCAGAAACGAATATGCCAAACGCGCGAGCGAATGGTTGCAAGCACATCGTCGGCAACGCGCGCGAGAAGTAAAAACAGCGCTTGTCTGCGCGGTTCTTCCAGGATTTTAAGGAACGCATTTGCCGCCTCGCGCGTTATTTTTGAAACATCCCGAATTATAAAAATACGCGTTTTGCCGTATGCTGATAAAGCGGCGTGTTGCCGAATGTGATGCGCATCTTCCAGATGAAGTAGAGTTTTTCTCGTTTCTTCCGTATCAATCATTACCATATCCGGATGCGTTCCCGCTTTGATCATCCGGCAGGCGTAACAAGCGCCGCAAGAAAACAGCGCATCTTTTCCGGTTCCCCTCTTTTCGCACAAAAGAGCGGCTGCGACTTTTTTTGCGACAGTCATTTTTCCCGCATGCCGCGCGCCGGAAAAAAGATACGCGTGAGACATGGCGCCCGAACGCAGATGCAAATCAATTAATTGAATCTGACGCTGATGGCCGATAATCATTTATCTCTTTGCTACCATACTTCTTTTATACACGTCCAAATGATCCAACGCTTCTCCCGCGCCTCGCGCTACGCAAAGCGCGGCATCTTTTGCTACGCGCGCGGGAACCCCGGTGGAACGAAAAACCAATTCATCTATGTTGCGTAGTAATGATCCGCCTCCTGTCATAATAATGCCGTGGTCCATAACATCTGCCGCAAGTTCCGGCGGCGTTTGCTGCAAAACGGTTTTGATGACGCGGATCATTTCTTGCAAGCGTTCAGAAATAGCGTCCACCACGTCATTTGTGGAAAGTTCCACCGTGCGCGGCAGGCCCGTAAGAAAATCGCGCCCGCGCACTTCATGTATTTTTTCTTCTTCCACGGGCACGGCGGATCCAATGGCAATTTTTGTTTCTTCAGCCGCGCGATCTCCGATGGCAAGATTCATGTGTTTTTTTATATAATCGGCAATTGCCTGGTCAATTTTATTTCCCGCCACTTTTGCGGACGCGGCCGCTACGATTCCTCCAAGCGAAATGACCGCAACATCCGTAGTGCCGCCCCCGATATCAACTATCATATATCCGGTTGGTTCATGGATGGGAATACCCGCGCCAATCGCGGCCAAAATCGGCTCTTTTATGACGTGAGCCGATTTTGCTCCCGCGCGCAGAGCGGCTTCCACCACCGCTCTTCGTTCGGTAGATGTAACGCCTGCCGGCACCGACACTATAACTTCCGGCTTGAATATCTGAAAACGCCCGCGCGCTTTTGCGATAAAATACCGCAGCATTGCTTCCGTTACGCGATAATCCGCAATGGCGCCGTCACGCATAGGTTGATACGCAATGATGTGTTCGGGCGTGCGTCCTACCATCACTTTTGCTTCATTTCCCACAGCCAGAACTTTATTTTCAACCGTGGAGACGGCAACCACGGACGGCTCGTTGATAACAACCCCGCGCCCGGGCACAAAGACCAGGGTATTTGCCGTACCCAAATCTATGCCTAATTTTTTGATAAATCCGTTGAACATTATTTTGAAATGCGCAATGACTGTCATTGCGCGAATAGTCCCGTTTAATAGACCTGTCCCTTAATAAATTTTCGGCTAAAAATTCCCGAAATCCGGCCGGCGCTTGGTGAAAATTTCTTGCGTTAGCCCTGCTAGCGCTTCAAAATTTTCACCGGCGCCCCATCTCATATTTCTGAAATTTCACTCTAAAATTTATTAAG
>SBBS01000078.1 GCA_005239605.1 bacterium
AATTTTGAAGCGCCAGCAGGGCTAACGCAAGAAATTTTCACCAAGCCCCGGCCAGATTTCGGGAATTTTTAGCCGAAAATTTATTAAGGGACAGGTCTAATGATATGGCGAACCTTATTTGTGTCATCTCTCGAAAGATTTGTGACCTATAGGAACGAACAAAGGAAATCGAGTCACCTGCATATGACACAAGAAACTGCTCATAAAACCGGCTTTGAAGGCCTCGGCATAGCGCCGCGGCTTCTTCAGATTTTACAGCAAAACAGATTTACCAGTCCCACGCCTATTCAGCACCAAGCCATAGCCCCCGCCATTGAAGGAAAAGACGTCATTGGCATTGCGCAAACAGGCACCGGCAAAACGCTTGCCTTTGGCATTCCGCTTATTCAGCGCGTTGCCCAACAAAAAGCGCGCGGCCTTGTAGTGCTTCCCACGCGCGAACTGGCACAGCAGGTAAATGAAATGCTCCAGCGCATTGGGCGGCCGCTTGGCTTGCGCACAGCCGTGTTAATTGGCGGCGAATCCATGCGGCGACAGATTGATCAGTTAAAGCGCAACCCGCACATACTCATTGCAACCCCCGGGCGGCTCATTGACCACTTGCAGGAAAAAACAGTAACACTCGCCAACATAAAAGTTCTTGTCCTTGATGAAGCGGATCGCATGTTTGATATGGGATTCGCGCCGCAAATACATAAAATATTTGAGCACATGGCGGGTCCCGGCGAGCGGCAAACCCTGCTTTTCTCGGCAACCATGCCTGATGCCATTGTGGCAATCGCGGCGCGCCGCATGACATTGCCCGTGCGCATTGAAGTTGCGCCCGCGGGCGCCACCATAGAAGCAACAGAACAAGAAATATACATAGTAAAAAAAGAATCAAAACTTTCGCTTCTGGAAACAATTCTGCACGAACACGCGGGCGCCGTTTTGCTCTTTTCGCGCACCAAACACGGCGCAAGTAAAATTGCAAAACATCTCCGCATGCAAGGCGAACGCGCCACCGACATCCATTCCAATAAATCTATGGGCCAGCGGCGCGAAGCATTGGAAGGATTCAAATCGGGAAAATACCGCGTGCTTGTCGCCACCGACATCGCCGCGCGCGGCATCAATGTCGCAAACATTGAACTTGTGATTAACTTTGATATCCCCGAAAGCTCGGAAGACTACGTGCATCGCATCGGGCGCACCGGCCGCGCGGGTCGCGAAGGCAAAGCTATAACGCTTGCCACTCCCGACCAGCAAGGAGACATACGATCCATTGAGCGCCTTATCCGCAAAACGCTCCCCGTAAAACGGCATGAGAGCGTTTCGGAAGAACTATTGGCAATTCAAAAGCTCATACGCAAGCGTCCGAGCTCCCGTCCGCGCGGAAACCGCCCTTTTGCCAAAAGAGGTTTTTCACCCCGCAGCGGAACCTCCCGCTCATTCGCAAGAACACGCCGCTAAGCATTACTGCAACTCTGCAAGAAGTTTCTCCACTTCAATGGTAACCACGCCGATTACTCTGTCGCCGCCTCCGTAATACAAACGTATATGGCCGCCGATGAGCACCGCGCCGCACGGGAAAAACACATTGGATACATGCCCTTCTCTTTCGTAGATTGTCTCCGGCTCGCAAATAGGATGAATCGTGCGCCCGATAATCCGCGTTGGGTCTTTTATGTCCAAGAGTACCGCGCCAACACGATACACGCCGTCCGCCGAAACGCCATGATAAAACAAAATCCATCCTTTCCGCACTTTAACAGGCGGCGCGGCAACACCAACCTTTCGCGCGTCCCAAAACCCCGGACGAGGTTTCAGCCACCGCCGCTCTTCAAGCCAGGTAGATCCGTCAAAATCAAGACTGGAAACTAATGCTATGTCAATATCATCGCCCAGACGGTGAAATATGAGATATTTACCATCCACCTTTTCCGGAAAGATACATGCATCTTTATCATCCGCGCCCGGCGGAGAAATTAACACCGGATGTTTCCATTGACTCCAATCGCGCTTTATAAAACTTTTTACAGGTATGGAAGTAAGCGCCACCCGAGGCGGATTTGCGCCGTCAAACGCGGTGTAGCACATGTACAATATGTCCCCTATTCGCGTGATGCGCGGATCCTCGCATCCGGAATTTCCTCCCGCTTTCCCGATTTCAAATAATTCGCGGGGCACATAAATCGGCTCTTCGCTCCGCCAATTTATCCGAACACCATCTTTGCTCGTCGCATAACCAAAAACAGAAACATTTTGTTCGGACATCGCCCGATATACAATATGCACGTTTCCCCCTTCCAGAAACGCCGCCGGATTAAACGCCGCCTTTGCTTCCCATGAATATTCCTTTCGGGGAGCAATAATTGGATTCATTTTCATCCGGATGCATACGCGAGGCTTCCGGGCGCTTGCAAATTGAATATATCTAATAAGTTCCCGCAAGCTGGCGGTTGCAACGCACACGACCGTGTCCGCGCCTCCATAATATATGCGAAGTTCATCGTTTTTCGCCAAGAGTCCCGACGGAAAGATGATATTCGGCACCATTCCATATTTTTCATAGAATTCCTCCGGTATCATAAGAGGCATTTGCGTCCGCGCGATTATCTTTTGCGGATTCTTCAAATCAAGAAGCGCGGCTTCTATGCCGAATATCCTGTTGGGAGAATTATAATTTCGGATATATGAATATACGAACAGCCAGCAATCTTTTGTTTTTATGGGCGGGCCGCCTGCCTCAATATGATCATCGGGACGCGTTTGCAGTGGAATAACATGATCATCCAGCGAATCATGCCATCGTTCCCAGTATTCTTTTGTCCACATATCCTCCGGCTTATCAAACAGCGCAACTGCAATCTTTGCAGGCGGCATGTCGGTGTGAACAGTAAGAATCGCCGCCATTTTCCCACCGATTTTTTCGGGAAAAAGCGACATGGCTTTTGCGTTAAAAGGCGTTACCAGATGACGTTCTTCAACCTTGGCAAGATCGCGAGAAAGCGCCACCGCCACCTTGATACTGCCGGCATCCGGAGGAAACTTTTCTATCGCCGTATAAAAAATGTAGTATGTGCCGCCAAGCTTTGTAACGCGCGGATCCTCGCATCCAAATGCTTCCCATGACTCCTCGGGAACAATAAACCGCCGCCGGTTTGCAAAATGAATGCCGTCGCCCGAAGAGGCAATGCCAATATCGGATACCATCATAGACGTGCGCGCGCCGGCATGATAGTGCGGCAAGGAAAGCGCCCGGTACAAAAGACAAATTTCGTTACCCTTTCGTACGGGGCAGCCATTAAATACTGCTTCCGCTTCCCAAGAATTTTCCGGGTTCGGACGCAAAATAGGGTTTTCAGAATGCCTTCCGATAAAAAACATGAAAAAAATTATGCTGATAGTCTTTGGGAGACCCGTTTCAATTTTGGTTCTTGCGTTTTCATAAGCGCCGCGAGAAAGTCATCCAAAGGCGCAGACGCAACGCACACCACCGTATCCGCGCCTCCGTAATACACAAAAAGCGTGCCATCTTTCACGACCGCGCCGGAAACATACACCACGCCCGACTTAAAACCGTTGTTTTCATATTGTTCGCTTGGCTCCAACACCGGCGATTTTGCGCGATACAAAACTTTAGCCGGGTCTTCCAGATCAAGAAGCATTGCGCCCACTTTATATTTGCTCCAATCGTTGTCCATGGCATGATAAAACAAGAGCCAACCCTTATCTGTTTTTATGGGCGGCGCGCCGGCGCCCCGCAGCCATTTATCCCAACCGATCTTGCGCTCTGCGCCGCCAAAAGAACTTTTTATATGCGGCACATTCTCAAACTCCAAATCATCCAGATATTGTATCTGAATGCGCGGTTTCAAACTATGAAGAATTGCATACTTGCCATGAATTTTTTCCGGAAACAAAAGCCAGTTTTTATGAACCTCGCCGGGCGCGGAAATCAGTTTCGGAAGCCGCCACTTCCATTTTTTCTTCAAAAAATTAATAACGCTTATGGAAGTAAGCGCCACCCGAAGCCCGTTATCGCACGCGGTGTAGGTCATATAGAGCGTATCCTCATCCCCCACGCGAACAAGGCGCGGGTCCTCCGCGCCGCCCCAACTGCCGCCGGACAAGTATGAATACACCGAATACAACCCGTTGTTTGCAGTATGCTCATACACAGGATTGTCCGAGCGTTCATCAAACACAATACCGTCTTTTGAAGCCGCGTATCCCAAACGGGATACGCCGTCTTCGCCGATGGCCCGATGCAAAAGATGAACTGTTCCGTCAAGAAGCACAACACCCGGGTTGAACGTCTGCGAGGCCTCCCAATTATTCTCTGCGCGCGGCGCAATAACCGGATTTTCAGACGCTTTCGCAAGCGGTGAGGTTTTCTTCGTCTGACCGAGTCCGGTTTGCGAAACGCGTTTTCTGCCGCGCGATACGATTCTTTTTTTCACGGATTTTTTCTTTCCGAGAGATTTTTTCCGCGGGGCAGCATACAAAATATATTGAAAGGCGTTTGTCGCAGCCGCAAGAAACTTAATCGGTTGAAAAAGAATACCGGACAAAAGAGAAAATGTTCCTTTTACTTGCCGCCGCTTCATATATGTATTCACATTACATTTTTGTCCAGATAAAAAAATGAATAAGTGTTGATATCTGCCGCCGGATAAAATTATGGGTTTTGCTTCTTTTTTCGCGGCTATTCGGAGAAGCAGGGATGCATTTTGTTCCATCTGGCATTGCAAAATAAAGATGTTTTTGATGGCTATTGCTATTGGGGTCAGTCCTCATACTTTATATGAGGGTGGGAATTATTGATTTCTGCTTTGTGTGAGATATTCAATCATGGTATCCGCATCACTCACTTCAAACGGATCGTCCGGACAATCATCAGAAAAACCGGGCTCACTGAACATGTTCTGTATCTCCCCGTCCACCACATACATGCTATACCGCCATGATCGCATACCGAACCCGAGATTGTCTTTCTTCACCAGCATACCCATCTTACGGGTAAATTCACCGGATCCATCAGGAATCATTTTCACCTTCTCCACACCAAGATGTTTTGCCCATTGAAACATAACAAACGCGTCGTTCACGCTTAAACAATAAACTTCGTCCACGCCGAGTTTTTTCAATTCGTCATATTTTTTTTCATAGCCCGGAAGGTGTGTGGAAGAACACGTTGGCGTAAACGCGCCCGGAAGACTAAACAATACCACCTTTTTCCTCCCAAAAATTTCGTTGGTGGAAACGTCCTGCCACCGAAACGGATTATCCCCGCCTATGCTTTCATCGCGCACGCGGGTTTTAAATATAACATTTGGCACTTTTTTATTTTGTTTTTCCATATGAGTCCATTGTAACATACACATGAAAAAGTGGTATAGCATTGATAGTTACCGCCACTCATGCTATCATTGCAATATGATAAAAAAACGAAATCGCGATCTTGAAATCAACCAAACAATAATAACACTGACTGCTTTCATGGAAACTTACAACAAAAGCATCCCGCTCAGCTTTCCTGCCTCATCAGTGCCTATACTCAAAAAATTTCAAGCGCTTCATCCCGCATTGTTCAAAAACGGAGACGAGTAGTCCATTGATAAACATCGCAAAAAACTCATGGACTGGCTTTCTTTCACCATTAGACCTGTCCCTTAATAAATTTTAGAGTGAAATTTCAGAAATATGAGATGGGGCGCCGGTGAAAATTTTGAAGCGCTAGCAGAGCTAACGCAAGAAATTTTCACCAAGCCCCGGCCGGATTTCGGGAATTTTTAGCCGAAAATTTATTAAGGGACAGGTCTAATAGTTGAAAGATTTATTGGCTAAAATTTCCGCGGCTGGCGTTACATACATATATATATTTGCTGCGGGCTTTTTTGTGGTTTTATGAATTTGTATTCATGAAGACAATTCTCATAACAGGCGCGGGGGGGTATATTGGCTCAACATTGGTTGGGTATTTTCTTGATGCTGGATATCGCGTGAAAGCGCTTGATCGTTTTTTCTTTGGAGAAGAAGCCCTTGCGGCACACGCGAATCATAATTCACTGCAGATTATCAAAAACGACGTGAGACATTGTTCACCAGATATTTTTGCGGGTGTGGATATAGTTATAGATTTAGCAGGGCTTTCCAATGACCCTTCTTCAGAACTTGATCCGCGGCTTACGGAAGAAATCAATCAAAAGAGCCCGCCGCGTATTGCCGCTATGGCAAAAGCGGCAGGGGTAAAACGGTATATGTTTGCATCATCTTGCAGTGTATATGGGCATGGTACG
This sequence comes from bacterium, assembly GCA_005239605.1. Classification (GTDB taxonomy): domain Bacteria; phylum Patescibacteriota; class Minisyncoccia; order Ryanbacterales; family 2-02-FULL-48-12; genus 02-FULL-45-17b. The sequence continues at coordinate 6,285 of SBBS01000078.1, forward strand.
GGTGTAAAACTTACCGAGGAATCCGCGCTAGCGCCGGTATCATTGTATGCGAAAGCAAAAATAGAAGCAGAAAAAGAACTTCTTAAACTTGCAGACGAGAATTTTACCGTTACTATCCTTCGCAATGCCACATGCTATGGCTTTTCGCCGCGGATGCGATTTGATCTTGCGGTAAATTTAATGACACTCCACGCCGTTAAATATGGAAAAATTACCGTCATGGGCGGGGGTGATCAGTGGCGACCGTTTGTGCACCTCGCCGATCTTGCTCGCGTGTATCAAATGGTATTGGAGGCGGAGAAGGAAAAAATACAGAAACAGGTATTTAATGTCGGATCCAATGACCAAAATTACAGCATAGTTCAACTTGCGCACGCGGTAAAGAGCATGTTTCCTGCTGTTACGGTTGAATATGCGCCGGATGATCCCGACAGGCGCGACTATAACGTGTCTTTTGACAAGTTGGAAAAACAATTTGGGTTCAAAACTCAAAAATGCGTGCGAGACGGCGTGCTCGAAATTAAGCGCATGCTTGAAAGCGGGCAATTAAAGGACGATATTAAAACGATAACCGTGAAATATTATAAATACTTGTTGGACGCGGACGCGGTATTGAATCGTGTAAAGCATAACGGGAAATTATTTTGAAAGTTGAATTTTTTAAACATAACGTAGATAAAAGCGATATCAAAAGCGTTGAGAAAGTTCTTGGCTCGCTGTTTTTGAGCACGGGCCAAGAGGTTTCTGCGTTTGAAGAAGAGTTTGCGGAAAAGTTTGGGAGTAATTTTCAAGCGCGCGCGGTTGCGAGTTGCACGGCGGCATTGCATCTTGCGCTGCTTGCGGCGGGGGTGAAAAAAGGAGACGAGGTGATAACCACGCCGCTGTCGTATGTGGCAACGGCGCACGCGATTGAATACACGGGCGCAAAGCCCGTGTTCGGAGACGTGGATCCCGAAACGGGGAATTTGGACTTAAGCCGTGTTGAGAAAGCTATCACAAAGCGAACGCGCGCTATTTTGCCGGTGCATCTTTACGGCCAAATGATTGACATGAAAAAGCTCATGCAGATAGCACGGCGTCACAAGATAGCTGTTATTGAAGATGCCGCGCATGCGTTGGAGGCGGAGCGCAACGACATAAAGCCGGGTGAGCTTTCTTTGGGCGCATGTTTTAGTTTTTACCCTACCAAAAGCATTACGGCAGGCGAGGGGGGCATGTTTATTTCAAAGAGATCCAAGGCGGCAGATGACGTTGCATTACTGCGCCATCACGGCTCATCAAAGTCGGCCGCATCGCGCTACGGCAAAACGTACCAGCATTACGATATTCCAGCGCTTGGATGGAAATACAACATGACAAATATTCAGGCCGCGCTGTTACGAAGCCAGTTGTCGCGCGTAGAAAAACAGTGGAAACGGAGAGATGAAATCGCTCACCAGTATGCGGATGCGTTTACCAAAGCAGGAATCGCGTTTCCAAAAACGGAAGCAGGTGTAAAGCACGCGCGTCATCTGTTTACGATTTGGGTAAATCCCAAACAGCGCGATTCGATTCTTCACGGATTGCAAAAGCAAGGCGTTGGTGTGGGAGTGCATTACCGGCCCATTCATTTAATGAGCTATTACCGCAAAAAATATGGATATAAGCCGGGCGATTTTCCCAATGCAGAGCGCATTGGCGCATCAACCATTTCGCTGCCGCTGTATCCCAAGCTTACGAATAGGGAGGTACGATATGTCATTGACAGGGTGAGGGCAATAGTATAGGACATAAAAAAATGAATGGGGGATTTATTAGATCCAATGATGGTATGTGTGAGCTGGCCTATCTGTGAGATTTCTAACTTTCCAAAAAGCGTGATCCTACGCTTTATCGCCAGATACTTATTGCGTGCAATAGACCTGTCCCTTAATAAATTTTCGGCTAAAAATTCCAGAAATCCGGCCGGGGTTTGGTGAAAATTTCTTGCGTTAGCCCTGCTAGCGCTTCAAAATTTTCACCGGCGCCCCATCTCATATTTCTGAAATTTCACTCTAAAATTTATTAAGGG
>SBBS01000004.1 GCA_005239605.1 bacterium
AAATTTTAGAGTGAAATTTCAGAAATATGAGATGGGGCGCCGGTGAAAATTTTGAAGCGCCAGCAGGGCTCACGCAAGAAATTTTCACCAAGCCCCGGCTGGATTTCGGGAATTTTTAGCCGAAAATTTATTAAGGGACAGGTCTAATATCTATTTGATAACTTAAAATCATGAGAAACAAATTATACATTTTGCCTTTTGATCATCGCGGATCCTTTATCAAAATGTTCGGGTTTGATCCGTCGCATGTGGATGAGGCGGCCACTGCTGCGCTTTCCGATTACAAACACATTATATACGAAGGGTTTCTTGCGGCATTGGAGCAGGGCGTGCCATCGTACGCAGCCGCTCTTTTGGTAGATGAACAATTCGGATCGCGCATTCAAACCGAAGCGCGGGAACGCGGCATTACGCGCATTCTTACGGTGGAAAAATCCGGACAAGACGAGTTTGATTTTGAGTATGGAGATGAATTTGCCGGGCATATAGAAAAATTTTCACCGGATTATGTAAAAGCTCTTGTAAGGTACAATCCGGAAGGGGATGCGGAGGGAAATAAAAAACAGATAGAAAAACTTGCAGCGCTGAACGACTATTGCCGTCGTGAAGGATATAAATTTCTTTTTGAGTTGCTGGTGCCCGCAACATCCGCTCAGCTTGCATTGTGCGGCGGGAGCGAAGAAGTGTACGAAAAAACAATGCGCGCAGGGCTTATGAAGCGCGCCATAGAAGAGTTGCGGGCAGGCGGTGTGGAGCCGGATGTTTGGAAGCTGGAAGGACTGGAATCGTCAGCGGATATGCGATCTGTGGCTGATGCGGCGCGAAGCGGTGGCATGGATAATGTGGGTATTGTGGTTTTGGGGCGCGGGGAGAGTGACGAAAAGGTGCGTGTGTGGCTGGGCGCGGCCGCCCGCGTAGACGGCGTTATTGGGTTTGCGGTGGGGCGCACAGTCTTTAAGGAACCGCTGCTTCGTTATCACGAGAAACACGCAACGCGAGAGGAAACTACCCGCGCCATCGCGAACAATTTCAAGCGGTATGTTGATTTATTTGAATCGGCAAGGTAATGCATATACTCTCTTCCCAAAGCTGGTTTTCTATGTTATTCTCGTTATATGTTGGATCTAGCAGTAAAAATGCGCCAAGAGCTTGGAAAAAAAGCAAAACGCCTTCGAAATAGAGGTTTTATTCCGGCTATTTTATATGGATACGGAGTAGAACCTAAACCGGTGGAAGTTGAATCTCGCGCATTTGAAAAAGTATGGAAAGAGACGGGTGAGACTTCTTTGGTTTCATTGAATCTGGAAGATGGTTCAAAAAAAACAGTTCTTATTCATGATGTTTCGCGCGATGCGCTGCGAGGCGCTCCCCTGCATGTGGATTTTTACGCGGTGCGGATGGATCGCGAATTGGAAGCCGATATCCCGCTTGTGTTTAACGGCGAAGCGGAAGCGGTTAAATTGCTGGGCGGCATCTTGGTAAAAGTTATCCACGAATTGCCTATTCGGGCATTACCGGAAGATCTTCCTCATGAGATTACCGTTGATATATCGGCTTTGCGCACATTTGAAGATCAAATCACCGTTAAAGATATACCATTGCCAAAAGGAGTGGAATTGCGCGTGGAGCCAGATCAGGTGATTGTGTTGGTGGAAGCGCCGCGCAGTGAAGCAGAGCTTGCCGCATTGGAACAGCCAGCGGAAGTTTCTTTGGAAACTATTGAAATTACAGGAAAGAAAGAGAAAGAGAAGGAAACAGATGAAGGTGAAGGCGCTCAGGAGGAAGATGTTCCTGCTGAAAAAAAGAAATCATAAATCGTAAATCTTGTCTGTTTATAAAAAAATTTTCCTTATGTTTCTCGGTCTTGCCATATCATTGGCGGATTCTTTTGTTGTGCTTGCCCAGGAAGCAAGCAATGTTGTGGAGACGCGGCGGGCGCAATTGCAATCAGAATTGAAAGATCTTGAGCATCAGATTGAGGGTTTTGATATTCTTATCACAAATAAACAAAGTGAAGCCGCTTCCATACAGCGTGACATTGATATTATCGACGCCGAAATTAATCGTTCCAAACTTGAAATTCGCCGAAGAAATCTTGCTATTGCGGAGTTTGCCGCTTCCATTGTTCAAAAATCTCTTTCTATTCAAGAAATGTCCGGGGTCATAGACCGTGAACGCGCGTCTCTCGCGGAGGCGTTGCGCAAACTGCATGAATACGACAATGTATCGCTGATTGAGTTGCTGTTGGGGTACGATGATCTATCCGATTTTTTCGTGGAGGTTGATACGATAGATTCTTTGCAGTTTGCTATACAAACTTCGTTCGGTAATTTGCGCGCAGATATTTCGCGAACCGCCCAAGCGCGGGAAAATTTACAGGAAGAGAAACAAGAACAAATGGAATTGCGCGCTTTGCAGGAAATTGAAAAGCGCCAGCAAGAATCAAAAGAAACCGAAAAACAAGGACTTCTCAAAATTACACGCGGCCAAGAAGCAAATTATCGGCAGCATGCTGATGTCAAACGAGCGCGTGCCGCCGCCATCAGAAGCGAATTGTTTTTGTTGCAGGGATCGCCGGCAATTCCGTTTGAAGAAGCATTGCGGCATGCCGAGTTTGCTTCCACACAAACAGGCGTGCGCACCGCATTTATTTTGGGCATTATCGCGCAGGAATCCGAACTAGGCAGGAACATCGGTCAATGCAATCTTCCAACCGACCCGCCAAAATACAAATGGCAAAGCGTGATGAAACAAAGCCGCGACCATGCGCCGTATCTTCAGATAACGCAGGAATTGGGACTTGATCCCAATGCAATGCCGGTTTCATGTCCTATGCGCGATTCAAGCGGCGGTCAGGTGGGATGGGGGGGAGCAATGGGACCCGCGCAGTTTATTCCTTCTACCTGGGTTTTGTATAAAGACGCAATATCACGCATAACAGGAAGCGCTCCGGCGAATCCATGGACGCCGCGTGACGCATTTGTGGCTTCCGGTTTATTGCTTCGTGACAATGGCGCAGTGGGCGGCCGCGATGCCGAACATAAAGCCGCGGCAAAATATTTTGCGGGCGGAAATTGGAATTCCTATCTCGGCCGTTCATACGCCAACCAGGTGCTTGCAAAAGTGGACAGATACCAAGACCAAATTACATTCTTGAAGAGCCTGGCACAACAGTAAAGTTTCGAGTCCGAGGTCCCCAGCCAATGCGGCGGGGCTGGCCTCTATTTTTACGCTCGGACGGCTCGGCATTCCCCCCTTGAACCCCCCTGCCGAGCCGTCCTCGCGATTGGCGGCGGCGGAATCATTTTTTCTTGCCCTTGCCCCACACCACCCGTGCGCGGGCAAGATTAAGGAACTCCCTTTGATTAAAGTTCTTGAATTTTATAACATCGTAGTAGAAAGAGAAAACTCTTTAGATTATATTCTATATACCATAATGTTATATAATATCTATGCCAGCGTCAAATAACAAAATTGCGGATAACTTAAAACGACTTCGGGATAAGAGGGGCTACTCCCTCGAAAAAGTAGCTCGTCTTGCGGATTTGTCTTTGAATACCATCGTTAAAATTGAGAATGGGGCTAACCAAAACCCGACTATCGAAACGCTTATCAAAGTGGCCAAAGCGTTAGAGGTTGAGGTGGATGACTTAATAAAATGATTCCATGGACGAAATAATTTATATTCTTACAAATGAAGCGATGCCCGGTTATGTAAAGATTGGGAAGACATCTAATAATCTTGAACAGCGTGTTCGAGAGTTAAGTG
>SBBS01000035.1 GCA_005239605.1 bacterium
GAAAATTTCTTGCGTGAGCCCTGCTAGCGCTTCAAAATTTTCACCAGCGCCCCATCTCATATTTCTGAAATTTCACTCTAAAATTTATTAAGGGACAGGTCTATTTGTTAAAATCCTTCCGCTATTGACGTGTAGAGCGGCTGTATCATGGAAATTGCAAAAAATCCCACTACGGCGCCAATGAGAACCATAAGAAACGGTTCCACAATGCTGGAGAGGTCTTTGGTGGCGGCTGATACTTCTCCTTCGTAAAATTCCGCAAGTCGTTCCAGCATTTCTGCCGTTTTTCCTGTCTCTTCTCCGACGGCAATCATTTCGCTTACGAGTATCGGATAGAGTTCCGGATGCTTGTTGAAAGCGTTTGTTATGGTTTCTCCCTTTTGAATGCCCTCGCGGGCTTCGGCAAGAACGTTGCGAAATAGATGATTTTGCAGCACGTCTCGCGTGATGGAGAGCGTTTCCACTATGGAAACCCCCGATTGTATGAGTGAGCTCATGGTGCGCGCGGTGCGCGCGGAATTGATTTCTTTAGCTATTTTTCCTATAAGCGGCATTTTGACGATTACCACATCAAGGCCGCGTTTTGCGGTTTCGGTGCGCATAAACATAAAAAGTCCGTAGACAAATCCCGCAAATGCGGCAAATGAAAGAAGTCCGTTGGCAAGGAGAAAATTACTGGCGGCAATGATAGATCGGGTAGAAGCGGGCAGTTCAATTCCAAGCTCTGTGAATGTGGAGGTAAGGGTGGGTACCACATAGATAAGCATAAGGATTCCAATAAGAATCATCACGCATAAAATAACAGCGGGGTATATGAGCGCGCCGCGCACTTTTCGGCGAAGTTCATGCTCGTTTTTCATTTGCTCGGCAAGAATAGTAAGCGATTCATCCAATTTTCCGGATAATTCTCCCGCCGCTATCATGGAAGTAAAAAGAGCTGGAAACACGCGCGGATGCCTGCCGATGCTTTCGCTGAACGACTCTCCTTTTTTGACGTGCTCGGTCACGTCGCGGATAATTGTTTTGAACGCGGATGATTTTGTTTGCCGTTCCAGCGTATCCAGCGCGCGCGTGAGGGAGAGCCCCGCTTTTATCATGACGCTTAAATTGCGCGTAAACATGAGTTTTTCCGTGAGAGAAATGTGTCCGAAGAAACGAGTGAATCCCGCGGAAACAGGCAGGCGCATGCGAATGCCTTTTGCAACGTGTTCTCCTTTCTCCGTGGCGGCGATAAGCATATATCCTTCTTGCCGCAGGGAACGCGCGAGTTCGCGTTTATGAGGCGCCTCCCGTTCGCCGTTTAATTCTTCCCCGGAAAGTTTTTTTGCTTTGAAAGCGTATAACATGTGTTCTATTCTCTTGTTACGCGTAATATTTCTTCAATGGTGGTGATGCCTTGCACGGCTTTCATTATGCCGTCTTCCAGCATGGTCATCATTCCTTCCGTTTTTGCTTGTTGCTCAATTTGATCCGCGGTCGCATGCTGCATGATGAGCTGTTTTATGGCCGCGCTTATCTCAAGCACTTCATGAATGCCGATTCGTCCGTGATAGCCATCGGCGCATTCGGTTGATTCCTTTGGTTTATAAAATGGTATGTCTTTCCATGCCGTTCCCTTTTTAATGATTTGTTCTTCTTCAAGAAACGCATGAATGCGATCAAGATCAACTTCTTTTTCAACGGCGGCAAGGTCTTCTTTGGAAAGTTTATAAGAAGTATTTTCTTTGCAAAGCGTTCGCACAAGGCGCTGGGCTATAATGACATTTACGGTAGACGCGATAAGAAACGGTTCTATGCGCATATCAAGAAGCCGCGGAAGCGCGCCGGCCGCGGAGTTGGTATGCAAGGTTGAAAACACCAAATGTCCGGTGAGCGCGGCGTTAATGGCAAGAGAAGCGGTTTCGGTGTCGCGAATTTCTCCCACCATTATGATGTCGGGATCTTGGCGCAGAAGCGACCGGAGGCCGTTTGCGAATGTGTAGCCGATATCCGGTTTTACTTGACTTTGGTTGATGCGCGGCATGCGGTATTCAACCGGGTCTTCTATAGTGGATATATTTACATCAGGCGTGTTCAAAATATCCATAACAGTATAAAGGGTGGTGGTTTTTCCCGAACCGGTAGGTCCGGTTGCCAAAATCATGCCGGTGGGGCGCTGGATATTCGTATGAAGAACTTCCAGTCCTTTTCCGTGAAATCCAAGTTTTTCAAGCGTGAATCCTCTGTTTCCTTCCGGCAAAAGCCGAATAACAATCTTTTCACCCTCTGTAACGGGTAAAATAGACACGCGGAATGAAACTTTATACTCCTCCGATTCCGCCTTAAAACGCCCGTCTTGCGGCAGGCGATGCTCGTCTAGTTTAAGGTTTGAAAGGACTTTCACGCGCGCTACAATTCCGGCAGCCACGGTTTTGGGGAGCACCATTGCTTCGCGTAAAATTCCGTCAATGCGATAACGGATGATTACTTCTTTTTCCAAGGGCTCAATGTGTATATCGGATGCTTTTTGAAGAATGGCGTGCCGGAGCAGGGTGTCTACTATCTTTACAATAGGAAGGTCCTCCGCAATTTTTTTAAGATCTTGGCCTTCTTCTTTATTTTCTTTTTCTAATGATGTGGTGAATTGCGTTGCTTTTTCTTTTATGATCTCGCCAAATTCCGCTTCCAGGCTTTTTTGATATTGCTGGAGCGCTTGTTTGATTGACGGCGTGTTTGTTAAGCGCGGAAGTATGCGAAGGTTTGACTGTTTTTTTATGAAATCAATCGTGCCTAAATCATCCGGATCAAGCATGGCCACTTCAAGGTCTTGTCCGGTTTTTTTGAAGGCAATAACGTTGTGCCTGCGCGCGATTGGTTCCGGGATGATGCGCAGGGTATCCGGATCAATTTTTTCTTTTTCCAGGTTTATAAATGGAACGCCCAGAATGTAAGCCTGCAAGCGCAGAAAATCATCCTCTTTGATAAGTTCTTTGGAAATCAGAACATCGCCCAGCCGCTGGCCGGATTTTTGAGCTTCGGTTTCCGCCGCTTCTATATCCGCTTTGGAGATAAGTTCTGAATCAAACAGGAACGCTTTTAATTGTTGGGGTTCTACATGAAAAGGCATATATATTAGTCACCGAGCGCCTTTTTTATTTTTTCCAAAACCTCGTCCAGCGAGTAGCGGAGTTTTATCAGATACGTGTGGGCTCCCAAACTTAACGCGCGCTCCACTTCTTCGGAACCCTCCAGATTGGTGAGCACAATCACGGGCGTGTTTTTTGTTTCAGGCGTGTTTCGAATTTTTGTAAGCACTTCAAACCCGTCTTTTTGCGGAAGAATAAGATCCAGAATCACAAGATCCGGAGATTCAGCCATGCAGAGGCGTATGCCGTCTTCTCCGGTAAGCGCCGATATAAAAATATAGCCGTTTGAGGTAAGAAGATCCCCGATGGTGCGCTGAAGCGATGAGTCGTCTTCTATAAAAAGTATTTTTTTTGGCATGTTTTATTGTTATTAATTGTCATTGCATTTGTTTCTTGGCGCGCGGAAGCGTAAACCAAAATGTGGTGAGGCCGGAGTGATCCGAGATAAATCCGATAGAACCGCCGGATGCTTCCACAACCGATTTCGCGATAAAAAGGCCGAGGCCGGATCCATCAGAGCGCGCGCGCTGGGCGGATTTGGAACGGAAGAATTTTTTAAAAATATGCGCGGCATCAATGGATGATATGGGCGCGCCGCGGTTGGTAATGTCAACGCGCGCATGCTCGGCTTGCTTGCTTATGGCCACTGTTATAACGGTACGCGGGTTGCTGTATCGGATTGCGTTGCCCAAAAGGTTTTCTATCGCCCATTGAATATGGTTTTCATCGGCATACACGAGAGGAATATTTTTTTTCTCTTCCAACTGAATTGCGATATGCGATGCATCCGCAAAAAATGTGTTATCTTTTATAATTTTTTTAATAAGATCAACCAAGGAAAACTGCGTGGAGGTGAGTACAAGGCGGTTGTTTTCAATTCTATTTACCGTAAGGAGATCATTCACAAGTTTTGCCATGCGGTTGTTGTATTCGTTTACTCCTTCCAAGTAAGAGCGCATTCGTTGATCAAGAGCCGGGTCGCGAAGCAATATCTCCAACTGCCAGCGGATGGACGAAAGGGGATTGCGCAGCTGGTGCGATATGATGCTGATAAATTCCGAACGCGCGCGGGATGCTTCCGCGACTCGTTCAAACGCGCCTATAATAATATGGCTTATGATCAGCAAAAATCCTGTTACCGCGATAACGATCAATGCCGCTATTTCCGGATCCGTATAAAAACGAGCGGTTATGTTAATTCCCAGTATCGCGATAATGATGATAAATCCCATCACCATAAAAAGAAAATGCGGGCATTCCCATAGAGGCATTTTCAAATCGCCGCATTGCGCCTTGATGTTTAATTCGTGAAGCATGTTCTTAAGTATATCATGTTTGCGCAAGTTGCTGTTTACGTTATCCCCACCTTTCCCAAAAACCCCCCCTAAAAAAACGCATACTAGGGTATACTGATAAGGTATACTACATACTATGCAGGATAAACCTTCTCGTCCATTCTTCGCATTATGCATAGCCCTCCTATTGGCAGGTCTTTTTCCTCCCGACTATCATGCGTTTTTTTCTC
>SBBS01000047.1 GCA_005239605.1 bacterium
AATTTTGAAGCGCCAGCAGGGCTAACGCAAGAAATTTTCACCAAGCCCCGGCCGGATTTCGGGAATTTTTAGCCGAAAATTTATTAAGGGACAGGTCTATTGTTTCAGTTCGTTTAGAAACAAAAAGGAGGTGTTAATGGATATACATTTTCTCGGCGTGCTGGGATATCAGCCCTATCGTGAAAAACACACATCTTGTATCATGATGCCGGAATATGGCATTGTGCTTGACGCGGGAACTGGTTTCCATTTGGTACGCGAACACATCAAGACGGTTTATCTGGATGTTTTTCTCTCGCATTTGCATGACGATCACATTTGCGGAACTCTCTATCCGCTTGGCATGCTATACAAAAAACAGATCAAAAGCGTTGTGTTTTATGGGCGGCGCGGAATTGAAACATTTTTTCGGAAACGACAATTTGCGTATCCACGGTTTCCTGTATCCATTTCGGAACACGAAAAAAACCTTTCCACTGCTTTTGGTTTTCATGTTTTTTCAGGAGAACAGCCGCTCTGGATACGGAGAAATGGGTTGCTGTTTAGGCAATATGCGGTGAGCGCGTTTCAATTGCCGCATCCATCTCGCGGTTCTCTCGCTTATGACTTCATGTTAGAAGGAAAACGAGTTGTGTATGTAACCGATACAACACTGGATGTAAAACATAAAAAGGTGCGGCATTTTATGCGGGCGCTGCAAACGGGTCAGCCGCCTGATCTACTCATCTCAGAATGTAATTTTACGAATGGGCATGAGGATTTTGCTCAACTTACGGGCCACACATTCCCGCGTGTTCTCGCGGAATTTTTAAAAGAAGTAAATCCGCGGAGCGTGGCGCTTACGCATTTGCATCCGCATAGCGATGAATATGGCGGTGATTTTTTCCGAGAAGATATTCTTGCTTGGCAAGAAGTGCAGCAGGAATACGGCCGGCATGTGTTGCTGGCGCGGCAAAATATGGTGTTACAAGTGTGATAGAAAAGTGAAAACCGCGTTTTGATGCGCGGTTTTTTTTGAACCACCCCAGGGAGTTAAACATCGAACTTCTGCTTTACAAAAGCATTGCCCCGCCTGCCATCGCCCAAGTATTTTTATGACTGTGCTCGAATTTACTTTATCAAAATTTCTAACTAAAGGAAGCTGCCTCGCCGCCGGCCGCTAACGCTTGCCGCCAAGCAAAATACTCTTTATAACTCCTGAACGCAAGCACAATGATGCCTTTGTGTTCAGGAGTTATTCAACAAAGCCATTCACAGATGTAAGCATAAAAAGGTACAATAAAGCAATGCCATATAAACCAGTTATATTAGTAGTGCTGGACGGCGTTGGTATTCCAGCATCCGAAAGCGTGGGGCACCCGTTCGCGGAAGCTCAATTGCCCACGTTTCGCGAGTTTGAACAATTTTATCCTTTTACTATTTTAAGCGCATCGGGCGTTGCGGTGGGGTTGCCGTGGGGTGAAGAAGGAAACAGCGAGGTGGGGCATTTTACCATGGGCGCGGGCCGGGTGATTTATAACCATCTGCCGCGCATTATTACCGCAATCCGCGATGGATCTTTTTTTGAAAATAAGGCCCTGCAGGACGCCGTTGATCATGTAAAAAAGAATAATTCCACGCTGCATTTGATGGGGCTGTTTTCAAGCGGATCGGTGCATGCCTATATGGATCATGTGTACGCGTTATTGGAATTTGCAAAACGCGCGGGAGTGGAACATGTGGCAGTGCACCCGTTTACCGATGGCCGCGATGCGCCCCCGGATGAAGGGAAACATGATATAATCGAACTTGTGAGAATAATGCAAGAATCGTATCCGAATGCGGTGGTGGGCAGTATCACGGGGCGGTCTTTTTCTATGGATCGCGATGGCCATTGGGATCAAACGGAACGCGCGTATACCATGCTTGTGGAAGGGAAAGGTGCGCCCTTTAGCGACGCGGTTGCCTATATAGACGAGTCGTACAAAAAAGGCATTACGGACGAATTTATAGAGCCTGGTTTTTTCGCGGGGCAGAACGGTTCATCGCCTGCGGCTGGCATCCATGACGGTGATGCGGTGGTGTATTGGGATTTTCGCGAAGACAGCGCTCGCCAGCTTACGCAAGCGTTTGTGGCAGATGATTTTCCGCATTTTCAGCGGAAAAAAGTCTCAAACCTCTTTTTTGTCACGATGACCGAGTATGACAAGTCCTATCCGGCGGCGGTTGCGTTTCCGCCGCTTGAAGTGAATTGGCCGCTTGCGCGCGTGGTGAGCGAGGCCGGGCGCACCCAGTTTCATGTTGCCGAAAGCGATAAATACGCTCATGTTACCTATTTTTTTAACGGCGGGCGCGAAGACGTGTTTTCCGGAGAGGAACGGATGCTTATTCCTTCGCGCCCATTTCCGGATTTTGCAACGCATCCTGAAATGAACGCTTCTTTGGTTACGGACGCGATTCTTGCGGGGATTCCGACTTATGATTTCATTCTTGCCAATTATGCGAACGGCGATATGGTGGGGCACACCGGCGATTTTTCAGCAACCGTAAAAGCGCTTGAGGCGCTTGATAAAGAGCTTGGCCGCTTGAAAAAAGCTGTGCGGGCCGCCGGAGGAGTTTTACTTGTAACCGCCGATCACGGCAATGCGGAAGAAAAACGATATCGCGAATCAGCCGAGCCGCGCACGAAGCATACTTTAAATCCGGTTCCCTTTTTTTTGATAGCGGATGGCTATCGCCGCGCAAATCCTCGCACGAATCAAGAAATAAAAAAACAATACCGCATGTCGGGCGGCGTTTTGGCAGATGTGGCGCCCACGGTTCTTGCGCTCATGGAGCTTGAAAAGCCGGGAGAAATGATCGGAATATGTTTGCTTGAATCGCTTACTTCCCGTTCTTCCGCTTAATGATTTCATCAATGATGCCGTATTTTTTTGCCTCCTCCGGATCCATATAGTAATCGCGATCTGTGTCTTTTTCTACTTGGGACACCGGTTTGCCGGAATGGCGCGCAAGTATCTGATTAAGCTTGTCTTTGAGTTTGATGATATGTTTTGCGGATATCTCAATTTCTACCGCCTGCCCTTCAATGCCGCCCGCCATTACTTGATGAATCATAATTTCCGCGTTGGGCAATGCATAGCGTTTTCCTTTTGCTCCCGCGGCTAACAGCAAAGCGCCGCCGGAAGCCGCAAGTCCTACGCAAATGGTAGACACCGCCGGTTTTATGTATTGCATGGTGTCATAGACGGCAAGCGCGGAAGAAACAGAACCTCCCGGGGAGTTAATGTAGAGTTGAATGTCTTTTTTGGGGTCCTGCGATTCTAAAAACAAAAGCTGCGCAATAACCGTGTTTGCCAAAGGATCGTTAATAACTCCCGACAAAAACACGATGCGCTCTTTCAACAACCGCGAGTAAATATCGTACGCGCGCTCGCCGAATGCCGATTTTTCTATGACGGTGGGAATTAACATGTTTCTAAAAATTCAAACACTTTTTTATTTCGTATAACACCGTAAGCATAGTCTTTTACGCGTTTCAAGTCAAGATTCTTTTTTTCAGTTTTTTCCGTTTGCGCGAGATAGTGGTGCGTCCATGCGTTCAGTTCATCTTCGGTGGGTTCTAAGGACTCGCGTTTGGCAATTTCCCGAAGCGCCAAAGCGTTCCGAACCCGTTTTTCTGCTTCTGCTCGCCATTCGTTCCGAAGCTCTTCTTCCTTTTTTTTGACGTGCGTAAGATACACATCCCACTGCATGCCCATTTGTTCTATGCTTGATTTTAATTCAAAATGCATTTTGTCTTTTTCCGATTCTACCAATATGTCCGGCAGTTCCATGGTTGATGCATCTGAAATCGCTTCCATAAGTTCCCTGCGGCGCTTATCATGCGCTTTTTGTTCTTTTTCAAACTTCATGTTTTCGCGTATGGCGTTTTTTAGTTCGTCTGCCGTTTTGAATTTGCCGAGAGACTGCGCGAATTCATCGGTAAGTTCCGGCAGTTCGCCAGCCGGCGAATTCGTTTTTTCGAATCCATTTTTTGGTACGACTGTACTTTGGTCTGAAGTGCGCTTGTCCGCCGTAGCTTTATGCGAAGGAGGGCGCGATTTCCGGAGCCAGTCTATTGATTTTTGCAGTTCTTCATCCGAAACAGCCGCGTCTTCTTTCGGTTCCGCGTTTTTCTTGGCGGCAATGTCTTTATAGTCGGGCAGGGTAACTTCCGGAAGCACGGCGATGTCCGCTTCAAACTCAAGCGGGTTTTGGCGCGCGAGTTTTGTGATGCGAATCTGCGGCCGGCCGATTGCGTCAATGGCGCGTTCTTTCAGTATGGCGGGATAGACGGCGCGGAGCGCTTCTTCCGCCGCTTCTTCCAAAAGAGCTCCCTCGCCGATTTTTTCTACCACCATACGCTCGGGCGCTTTGCCTTTGCGAAACCCGGGCAGTTCCGCCGATTCCACAAAGCGCCGCGTTACCCGTTGAATGTATGCATTAAACTCATCCGCGGAAAGCGACCCTTTTATGGTAACGGTTGATTTTGGTTTTTTGGCAACTTCAATCTGCATTTCAAAACGGTACCACAAAAATCTTTATTTTTCAAGGGTTTCGTGGTACGTTACGGTATATTTGGAGGAGTGGCCGAGTGGCTGAAGGCGCGGCTCTCGAAAAGCCGTATGCGGGAAACTGCATCGTGAGTTCGAATCTCACCTCCTCCGCCAAAAAGGATTTTGCAAGTTTTCAGAGGTTGTCTCGCGGCCGCCTCGCGGACGTGCGGAGCAATCCTCTCAAACGAGGAAGTATCAATCTGCGGTGAAATTATATCCTTTGCGCGAACCTTTTTTGAACGGAAAACGGACTGACCCGCCCCGTCGCCAGCCGCCGCACGCGGCGGCCTGCCTCGCAGAACATTTTGCTTTGCGTTTTCCTGATGTGCGCGCGCCCGATTTTTTCTTCTAAAAGGAAAAGAGCATTTTGCTTGGCTCTGCTCTGAACGAGCAGGCGGCGGGGCTACACGCTCGGGCGGCTCGGCATTCCCCCTCACACTCCCCCTGCCGAGCCG
>SBBS01000028.1 GCA_005239605.1 bacterium
CTTGCGTTAGCCCTGCTAGCGCTTCAAAATTTTCACCGGCGCCCCATCTCATATTTCTGAAATTTCACTCTAAAATTTATTAAGGGACAGGTCTAATTTTTAAATGGAAGAGATAAGCTACAAAAAAATATTGGTTGGTATCCGTGTGCGATTGATCAAGAACGGCAGCAACCCAATTACGCGCGCCGAAGAGCCGCTGCAGTTGTTAAGCCTCAAACATCCGAAAGCGCATTACTTTATGCCGCATCGCCACAAGCCTCTGAAACGCGTTACAAATCGTTTGCAAGAGTGTTTAGTGGTTCGCAAGGGGAAGGTAAAAGTAGATATCTATGCGCCGGGAGATATAAAGTTCAAGAGTATCATACTGAAAGAAGGAGATCTTTTTATTTTACTGAATGGGGGATACGGTATTCATGTATTAGAGGACGCGGAACTTTTTGAGTTGAAGAATGGACCGTTCATGGGCAATGATAAGGTGGTCATAAACAAAATATAAATTATTATGTGAGTTTTGTGTATGAAAGCAATTCCACAGATGGAGCCCTGGTTTGACGACGCGGAAGCAGACGCTGTTTTTGCGTATATGAAAAGCGGGGGATGGCTCATGGAGTACAAGAAAACGGAGGAGTTGGAGCGTTTGATTGCCGATTACACACGCGCGAAGTATTGCGTAATGACGGTTAACGGCACGGTCGGTTTAACGATGGCGCTTTTGGCGCTTGGCATAGGCCGCGAGGATGAGGTGCTTGTGCCTAACTTGACCATGATTGCAAGTCCAAATGCCGTGCGCCTTGCAGCCGCCCGGCCGGTGCTGGTTGATGTTGACGCGGAAACTCTTTGCATGGATCTTACATGCGCGGCCGAACGCATTACATCGCGCACAAAAGCTCTTATGTACGTGGCGTTTAATGGGCGGAGCGGCGCCATGGAAAAGGTGCGGGAGTTCTGCGCTCATCATGCGCTGGCGCTGATAGAAGATGCCGCGCAGGCATTTGGTTCTTTTTACAATAGCAAACACCTCGGTGTGTTCGGCGAGATTGGGAGTTTTTCATTCAGCGTGCCGAAAATTATTACAACGGGACAAGGAGGCGCATTGGTAACTGACAGCGAGGAATTGTATAAAAAGCTCCGGCGCTTGAAAGATTTCGGACGTGATACGGGGGGCGCTGACATTCATAATGATTGGGGCTGGAATTTTAAGTTTACGGACTTGCAGGCAGTGGTTGGCATTGAGCAAATGAAAAAACTCGCGTGGCGCGTATCCCGAAAAAAGCAACTCTATAAGCGGTATTACGATGCTCTTTGTGCTATTCCGCAGATATCGTTCTTGCCTACCGATCTTACGAATACATCTCCTTGGTTTATTGATATCTATGTTGACGATCCGGACAGACTTCAGCAGTATCTGAAAGAAAAGGGAATAGGCGCCCGGCGGATTTATCCGGCAGTGCACAAACAAAAAATTTACCAACAGGCATATCAGGGAGTGTCATTTCCTATATCGGAACAATATGCCGCGCGCGGATTATGGCTGCCTTCATCCAGCAAGCTTACCGACGAAGAGGTTGATATTATTGTGGGCGCGGTTGCAGAATATTATTCAAAGCTATAGTCCTTGGCCAATTGCGAGGCAGTCGGCATCAAGCATGATTTTTGCGATGTTTGCGCACGTCTTTTTTGGTTTCCAACCAAGCACGCGCTGTGCCTTTTTAGCATCGGCAACAAGTATGCGAACTTCGCTTGGCCGATAGTTGGCAGGATCTATTTCTACATATTTCTTCCAGTTTTTTATTCCTGCATGCTGAAATGCATAAGTGAGAAAATCTTTGACGGCGTGTGTTTGTCCCGTGCCAATGACAAAATCATCCGGTTTGTCTTGCTGCAGCATAAGCCACATGGCTTCTACATATTCCGGCGCATACCCCCAATCGCGCTTTGCGTCCAAATTCCCCAGTCGAAGGATTTTTTCTTTGCCTGCCAAGATCCGCGCGACGCCTTTGGTTATTTTACGCGTTACGAAATTTTCGCCGCGGCGCGGGCTTTCATGGTTAAATAAAATACCGCAGCAAGCGAAAATGCCGTAAGCTTCGCGGTAATTAACAGTTGCATAGTGAGCAAAAGCCTTGGCGCATCCATAGGGGCTCCGCGGGTGGAACGGTGTCTTTTCGTTTTGTGGAGGAGGCGAAGACCCAAATAATTCACTTGAACTTGCCTGATAAAAACGTATGGTTTTCTTTTTTTCTTGCTGAGTGTCGCGTATTGCTTCCAGAATTCTTACCACGCCCAAGCCGGTTATGTTTGCGGTATAGGTTGGCATGCTGAATGAAAGATGCACATCTGATTGCGCGGCAAGATTATATACTTCATCCGGGCATACCGTACGCATAATATGGCGGATAGATGTTTCGTCATCTAGGTCGCCGTTATGAAGTGTAATTTTTGCGCGAATGTGCGCAATATTATTAAACGGCTGTTCATGAGGAGGGGTGGATGTGCGGCGCACAACCCCATGGACATCATATTGTTTTTGCAGCAAAAAATCGGCCAGGTAAGACCCATCCTGTCCGGTAATGCCGAATATGAGAGCTTTTTTCTTGGACTTTTCTTTCATTGAGTCTCCATTAGACCTGTCCCTTAATAAATTTTAGAGTGAAATTTCAGAAATATGAGATGGGGCGCCGGTGAAAATTTTGAAGCGCCAGCAGGGCTCACGCAAGA
>SBBS01000008.1 GCA_005239605.1 bacterium
AAACGTTCCAGTTCGCGAAATATAGTCATTCCTTTGTGGTGCCAAAAAGGCGCGCCGGGCGCAATTTCATGGAACGAAAACAAATCCAAAGCCTGCCCTAACGCGCGGTGGTCATTCGGAGGAAGTTCCTTGGGAGGCTCAATCGCAACCTTTGCTTTGGGCCTTGCTTTTTTTATTGTTTTTTTCTTTGGCGAAGATTTTTTTCTCATATGTTTTATTATGCATTTTATGCTTCAAGTTTCAAGTTTCTTCACCTGATCAATCAAAATGGAAGTGTTTCCGTCTCGTTCGCTTGTTTTTCCTTTGATAAACACGCATGCCCCCGGCTCTTCCAGGAGTTTTGCGTATTTGTTCATGGTACCGGGAAATACAACTGCTTCAATGGAACTGGTTGCGTCTTCCAATTGCAAAAACATCATCAGCTCGCCTTTTTTGGTGAGTATTTTTTTTGTGTTCGTGATAAGACCCGCCGCAAACACCAAAGCGCCGCTCTGAAAAGATTTTATAGTGGAAATTTTTGAGCATGCCTTAGGAATTTTTTCCTTGTATGAATCAAGCGGATGGCCTGATACATACAGGCCTAAGAGTTCTTTTTCCCAGGTAAGCCGATCTGAAATGCTTGCAGGAGTTGCTTCCGGCAGCCGAAGCGCGAGCGCGGATGGTGTTGTGTCCATCATTACGAACAAAGACGTTTGGTTGCGCTCGCGAGCTTTCACGGCTTCGCGATTATATTCCAGCAAAGAATCCATATGCTGGAGTATTTGGTTACGCTCAGCGATGCTGTCCAGGGTGCCGGATTTTGCAAGCGCTTCCAGTGATTTTTTGTTCATTTCGCGCGCGGGCATGCGGCCCAGCATATCTTCCAACGACTTAAACGCGCCGCTAGCCGCGCGTTCGGCAAGAATAGCATCAACGGTATTTGAGCCCAGGTTTTTTATGGTTAAAAGGCCGAAGCGAATTTGATCGGTTTTTGGATCGTTTGCGCCGCGCGCATCTTTTTTAATAAGCGTAAATCCTTTGCCTGATGTATTAATATCGGGCGGCAGCACCGGAATACCCATACGCGCGCACTCCGTGATAACGACCGCCACTTTTTCTATATCGCCCGATTCAGCCGTGAGCACCGCGCACATGTATTCGGCGGGAAAGTTTGCTTTCATATATGCTGTCTGATAGGCAACGCGGCCATAACAAGCCGCATGCGCTTTGTTGAATCCGTATCCCTGAAACGGTTCAAACAGGTTCCAAATGCGCTCCGCTTCTTCTTTTGTCATGCCGCTATGGGTTTGGCATCCCTCCACGAAAATTTCATGCTGACGCGCCATTTCTGCTGGAATTTTTTTACCCACGGCTTTGCGGAATTTATCTACCGTTTCCCAGTTATAGCCGGCGAGTTCCAAAGCGGTGAACAAAAGGTCATCTTGGTAAACCAGAATGCCGTAGGATTTTGCCAGAAATTTTTCGGCTTTTGGATGAAAATATGTGATTGGCTTTCGGCCATGCTTGCGGGCGATATATTCGGGAATGTTGTTCATGGGTCCCGGACGATACAGCGCCACCATGGCGTTTATATCGTGAATAGCGGACGGTTTCAATTCTTTTAAATAACTTGTCATGTTGGCGCCGTTTAACTGAAACAATCCTTCCGTCTCGCCCCGAGCAAGCATGGCAAAAGTGCGCGCGTCGTCAAACGGAATTTCTTCAATGCGTATGACAAGTCCGCGGTATTCGCGCACCAGCCGAACCGCGTCTTCCAAAATGGACAAGTTGCGTATACCCAAAAAATCAAGCTTTGTGAGACCAACACCATCTTCGCCAACCATATACATATCGTATTGCGTGATGAGTTTTGTGTTTTCTTTTGGGTCGTACTGAATGGGCACGTATTCGGACAGCGGTTTTGGCGCAATAATCACGCCGGCCGCATGCACCGAGACATGCCGTATGGTGCCTTCCAGCTTTTTTGCGATGGCAAGCGTTTCACGCGCTTCCGGATCGGTATCGTGAAGCTGCCGCAATTCCGGCTGTAATTCCATAGCGTTTTCTATAGTCATGGGGAACCCTTGCGAGCCGAAGGGAATTAACTTTGCAATGCGGTCGCCAAACTCATATGATTTTCCAAGCGCCCGCGCAACATCGCGAACGGCGCCTCGCGCCATCATGGTGCCGAATGTGCCGATTTGCGCCACTTTGTCATCTCCGTATTTTTTCTTTACATATGCAATAACTTCTTCGCGCCGATTGTCCGCAAAGTCCATATCAATATCGGGAGCAGAGGGGCGGTACGGGTTTAAAAATCGTTCAAAGGGAAGTTGGTATTCCAGAGGATTTACGTTCGTGATTCCGGAAAGATAAGCGACCAGAGAACCCGCAGCCGAGCCCCGCACCGTTGTGTAAATTCCTTTTTCGTGTGAAAACCGCAGCAAATCCGCAACCACCAAGAAGTACGGCGCGTAGTTCTTTTGTTTTATTATTTCAAGCTCGTATTGCCGCCGCTCTTCCAGTTCCGGAGTTGCCGCAAGATGGCGCGCATCAACACCGGCGCGCGTAAGTTCATCCAGCATTTGATCGGCTGTTTTTCCCTGTTCCAGCGGAAAGTTGGGAAATATAAATTTGCCGAGTTCCAGCGTTACATTGCATTGGTTTGCGATGCGCTCGGTGTTTGCGACTGCTTCGGGAATATCTTTGAAAAGTTCCTGCGCTTCTTCGGTAGAGATAAAATGATAATCACCTTCGCCCGAAAATATGGCCGTGTCTGATATGTCTGTTTGCGTAGAAATGGCGATAAGGGTTTTATGCGCCAGGGCATCTTCTTGGTGGAGATAATGGGAATCCTGAGTGCCCGCAAGCGGAATGGAAAGTTTTTGAGAGAGTTCAACCAATGCCGCGCGCCATTCTTGAAAATGCTCCACTTCCGGATGATGCATAATTTCCATATAATAATTTTCTTTTCCGAAAATATCCTGATATTCGCGAATGACTTCTTCTGCTTTTTTTTTGTTTCCGACTTGAATCGTGCGGGCGAGTTCGCCGGCCATACAACCGGAGAGCGCGATAAGGCCATCCGCATGTATTTTTAGCAGTTCTTTGTCCACGCGGGGTTTATAGTAATACCCTTCAAGATGCGCAGCCGTGGTGAGTTTTATGAGATTTTGATACCCCGTGTTGTTTTTGGCAAGAACCGTGAGGTGATAACGTTTATTGTCAATACCGGGCTCTTTGTCAAAACGGGAGCGATTTGCGATATAGAGTTCTACGCCAATAATTGGTTTTATACCGTTTTTGATGCAGGTATTATAAAAATCAATGACGCCATACATGGCGCCGTGATCGGTAAGTCCGATGGCGGGCATGCCGCGCTCTTTGGCCAGCTTGACTATGCCGTCAATCTTTGAAAGACCGTCCAAGAGGGAATAGTGGCTGTGCGTGTGGAGATGGATGAAATGCATGCCGCCAGTATACTAAAAAACAACCTCCGGTGAAACCGTAATTATTTTTTGAATGCCTCCACTATTTTATCCATGTTTCCTTCCAAAATTTTTTCCATAGTATGCCAGGATTTGCCGATACGGTGGTCGGTGATGCGGTCTTGCGGAAAATTATAGGTGCGAATTTTTTCAGATCGATCACCCGAGCCTATCTGCTCACGGCGAATTTCGGCAATAGACCCCACACGCTGCTGTTGTTGAATTTCTAACAGTTTTGCGCGGAGCACGCCCATTGCCCGTTCGCGGTTTTGGGCCTGCGAGCGTTCTGCCCGCGATTGCACCACAATGCCGGTAGGCTTGTGGGTAATGCGGACAGCTGTTTCCACCTTGTTTACATTCTGTCCGCCCTTGCCGCCGGCGCGGGAAAATCCAATTTCCAAATCTTCGTTGCGGATTTGCACTTCTTCTTGCGGCACTTCTTTCAGCACAGCAACCGAAACGGTTGAAGTGTGGATACGGCCTGATTTTTCGGTTTTCGGAATACGCTGAACGCGATGCACGCCTGATTCATGTTGAAATGTTTCATAAGCGCCTTCGCCTTGAATTTCAAATATAACTTCTTTGTATCCGCCCAGATCGTTTTGCGATTCATCCACAATAAAAACACGCCAGCCTTTTTTTTGGGCGTATTTCATGTACATGTTGCTCAAGCGATATGCGAAAAGCGCTGCTTCATCGCCGCCTGCTCCCGCGCGAATTTCAATAATGGTTGACATAATACAAAATAACAAGATAAAGTTCCCTCTCTTGAGGATCATTTTATCTATCAGACCTGTCCCTTAATAAATTTTCGGCTAAAAATTCCCGAAATCCGGCCGGGGCTTGGTGAAAATTTCTTGCGTGAGCCCTGCTAGCGCTTCAAAATTT
>SBBS01000011.1 GCA_005239605.1 bacterium
CTTGCGTTAGCCCTGCTGGCGCTTCAAAATTTTCACCGGCGCCCCATCTCATATTTCTGAAATTTCACTCTAAAATTTATTAAGGGACAGGTCTATTAGTTGTAAAACAGGTTGGAGAATCGTATAATGGAAAAGCGGTATTTGTCCGAATTTCCGGCGAGAAAACCATGATTAACGCAAAGTTGTTTTATGAATCTTCATGATGCATTGCAGGAAAAAATAACAGGGGCCGTTACGGAATACACGGGCGGTTTGGGGATACCTGATTTTTCGGTGGAAGTTCCTGAAAATACCGAACACGGCGACTACGCGGCAAACGCGGCGCTGATGCTCTCAAAACTTCTTGGCAGGCCGCCCATGGAAATTGCAAACGATCTTGCGCAAAAACTCGCAGACGAACGTTGGGAGGTTTCGGCTGCGCCGCCCGGGTTTTTGAATTTTATCTTTACAGACAAAATGCTTGTCTCGGCGTTGGAAGAAATTTTAACTGCGGGCGAAGCATGGGGCGCAAGTAACGTCGGCGCAGGAAAAAGCGTTATAGTTGAATATTTTCAGCTGAACATTGCAAAACGTCCGCATATCGGGCATCTGCGTTCGGCGGTTATTGGAGATGCGCTTAAACGTATATTTCAGTCACAAGGGTACACGGCAATTTCTGATACGCATGTGGGTGATTGGGGCACGCAGTTCGGGATTTTACTCTGGGCGTTTAAAACTTTGGTGAAGGAGGAAGATCGCCATATATATGAAGAATATCCATTTGAGAATCTTGAGAAGCTTTATGAGATAGCCAACTTGCGTATTTTGCAAACACCGGAATTGCGTGAATATGGCAAAGAAGAATTTGCAAAACTGGAGCGGGGAGATAGGGAAAACAGAAAGATATGGGAATGGATGGTGGATGTTTCCATGAAAAAATTGAAGGAGAGCGCGGAACGGCTGGGTCTTCTCCCGTTTGATGAACACAAGGGAGAATCGTCCTACGAAAAAGATATGTCGCTGATTGTAGAAGATGCTCTAAAAAAAGATGCGGCAACGCGCAAGGAAGATGGGGCGGTCGTGGTAGATCTCACAAAAGAAAAATTAGATGAAGCGGTTCTTATAAAGTCAGACGGCGCTTCCACGTATGTGCTTCGCGATTTAGCAACAATTCAGTATCGCAAAAAAGAGTGGAAATTTTGGAAAAATATCTATGTGGTGGATGTGCGCCAATCGCATCATTTTAAGCAATTGTTCCGCGTGGCAGAACTTCTGGGATATGAAGGAGTGGGGGACTCGGAACATGTGGAATTTGGTTTTATGTCGCTTCCCTCCGGCGCGATGAGCACGCGCAAAGGCACGGTGATTGCGCTTGATGCGCTGCTTGATGAAGCTGAGAGGCGGGCGTATGATGTTATTCGCGAAAAAAATCCGGAACTTAAAGACGCGGCAGATGTTGCAAAACAAGTTGGCCTTGGCGCCATCAAGTATTTTGATCTTTCGCGCAATCGAAAATCGGACGTGATTTTTGAATGGGAGAAAGCGCTTTCATTTGAAGGGAATACCGGACCATATTTGCAATATACATACGCACGGCTGAAAAGTATTTTACGGAAAGCAGGAAATGTCTTTTTCCAGCCTATAGCTTCTGTCCAACTATCCAGTATTGAGCACAAGCTCATATCTCTTGTTTTGCGTTATCCAACAACCATAGAAAATGCGCTTTTGGATCGTTCGCCGCATATTCTTGCCGCGTATTTGTATGAACTTGCAAGCGTTGTGAATGAGTTTTATCACGCGCGTCCTGTGTTACAGGAAAAAAACGAACAAATGCGGGCATTACGAATCATACTCGTCACGGTAACGGCAAATACCCTGCGTAATGGCCTTGATCTTCTCGGTATCGCCACGCCGGAGGAGATGTGAATATCATTATTGTTTACTGATTTTGCATGTAATATAATAAAGTCATATGGCATTCATCAAACAGCATTTTATCGTTATGCTCGCTTTTATGCTTCCGCTTTTGCTTATTGGGGGGCTTGCAGTGAGTATATACCTGCCGTCTCTGCTTCTTTCAACAGCGTATGATTTTGTGTACGCAACATGTGATGATGGATCACGATATTATTACAATTATAATTGCGGCAACTATCTCCATGATCTGTATGCGGTAGAGAATGGCAAGCTTGTGTTGCGGGATGCGGATCCTATGCAAGATTTGGATAATGACGAGACATCGGATGTTAATGAATATTATGTCACGCGTCTCTTTTTACATAACACCCACACGAATGAAGGAAAGGAAATTACCTTGTCGGAAGCTCAAGCTTTGAATTTTAACGGGCTTATCACGTCACCGGATGGTGTATCTGTTGAAGGCGCGTATGATAATGATGCGGATTTTTTTATTTTTTTTGGCGCATCATCAGATTATGGATACTATCTGACGAAAGGCAATAAGAGAAGCAGACTCAATTTAGTGAATGAGGACAATAGATATTATCACCGCGATAATTTTAAGTTTATCGGCTGGGTAATTAAACAATAATAAAAACACATGAATACGGAAGAGCTTTTACAGGAATTATCTCTCAAAGTTGCGTCGGGCGAGATACAAAGAGAGGAAGTGGCGCGGAGAATTGGCATGTCTTCTGTCTTTCCGCAAACATACAAACATGCCGAGATGCCGGAAAAAGCGCATCTTTCTCTTACAAAAATACTCTACGTGCTCGGCGCTTCCATAGCAATTCTCGGAATTGTTTTCTTTGTGGCGCAAGTCTGGGACGATATTGGTTCATGGGGGCGGATTTTAGTTACGCTTGGGCTCGGGCTTCTCATTGCAGGCGTTGGTTCTTCATTTCTTGTCAGTAAGCCCGAAAGTCATTTAGGTCAGGTGTTCCATGTGATTGCCGGTTTTTTGATTCCCGGGGGAGCGCTTGTTGCCTTGAGCGAGCTTGGTACTCCCACGGGTTCGTTATGGCCGGTAACGATTGCTATTGGAATAGTTTTTCTCTATTATCTTTTGCTAACGGTATACCACAAAAACGAAGTACTCACGTTTTTTACTCTCGCGAATGGCACCGCACTTTTTTATTTGCTCATTGAGTCTCTGTTGGAAAGTCCTTTTTACCGGCATTATGATGTATATGCGTATCTCACCATGGCGGTGGGATTGAGTTATCTTTTGTTTGCGTATGCGTTTCGCGGCGGATGGAATAAAAATTTGGTCAGCGTTCTTAATTTTCTTGGTTCTGTAAGTTTTCTTGGCGCGGCGTTTTCACGCGTTTTTGAATCTGATTTATGGGAACTGCTTTTCTTTCTATTAGCGATCGGAGGAATGACGGTGGCGGTATACATAAAAAGCAGGGATATTCTGGTTGTAAGCACATTCTTTTTGATCGCGCATTTTGTATATATCACAAACGAATATTTTGCTGATTCTGTCGGATGGCCCATTTCACTTGTGGTTCTGGGATTTGTTATCATCGGCCTCGGATATACTTCTATCACCATCAATAAAAAATATATCGGCGGTGATGCCGCTTCTTTTTCCTAGACATTAGACCTGTCCCTTAATAAATTTTCGGCTAAAAATTCCCGAAATCCGGCCGGGGCTTGGTGAAAATTTCTTGCGTGAGCCCTGCTAGCGCTTCAAA
>SBBS01000014.1 GCA_005239605.1 bacterium
GCGTTCGGGTCCGCTTCCGCTTTATATTTTCCTGATCGGCCGGTTGCCGTAAAAACCGGCACAACAAACGACTATCGTGACGCATGGATACTTGGGTACACTCCTAACTTGGTTACTGGTGTATGGGCGGGCAACAATGACAATACTCCCATGGAAAAACGAGTCGCCGGGTTTATTGTAGCCCCCATCTGGCACGATTTTATGGAACGCGCATTCAAAAACATGCCGATTGAACAATTTAGAACCCCTGAATATAAAAAATCGGAAAAACCGATTCTCGCTGGCGAGTGGCGAGGTTCACGAACGTATACCATTGACTCCATTTCCGGCAACATTGCAACAGAAGAAACACCGCCGGAATTTCGAGAAAAAAAAATAATACCGGAATTTCACTCCATTCTCCATTGGGTTGATAAAACAGATCCCCAAGGCCCGATACCAGCCAACCCCGCGCGCGACCCGCAATATGTAAACTGGGAAACGGGCGTGCGCGCATGGGCGCAGAAATCCGGAATTCTTGCCGCAGAAAACATAGCCCCGCCCACACAAAAAGATTCTGTGCACACGGAGGAAAATAAGCCTCACATTGAAATTATCGCGCCAACAACAAATCAAATGTTCTCTATTGGCGAAACAGTAACCATAATAACAAACACCACAAGCGTCTATCCGCTTTCACAGGTTGATTATTTCCTAAACGGATCATTTATAGGATCAAACAAAACATCATTCAATACTTTTGTTTTCACCATCTCTTCCCAAACACCTCCAAACTCAAAAATAACCATAAAAGCGTATGATACTATGGGAAACGCAAAAGAAGTTCACACCTTCATTGGCATTACAATATAAAAATAAGACAAATCATCTTTTGACCGCATTAAAAGCGGCCCTTCCGGAGAAGCAAACCCAAAAAATACATCGCCGGAAATATTCTGCAAGCCATCCAAAATATAGCGATAATTAAAACTTATGCTTATTTCTTTGCCGGTGATAGGCGTGTTAACGTAGAGTTGATTTTCTCCCACATCTGTGTTTTGCGCGCGAACTTCAACTTTTTTCTCTTGTGGATTTATGTGAAATGTAATATCTGATAGTTTACCCACAAAAACACCTGCCACACGAAGCATCTCAATAAGAGTGTCTTTTGATAAGGTAAATTCTGTTGTAAAATTTACAGGCACAATACGCTGATAATCAGGAAAAGACCCTTCAACAAGCCGAGAAACCATGCGAAAACGCTTTGTTTGAAACACCACTTGACCAGTCCCCAAAGAAACAACCACATCTCCATCTTCACGCTCAAGCAAGCGCATAAGTTCGTTTACAGAGCGTATAGGCAATAAAAATGACTGCGACCATCCTTTTTCCCCAAACATGCCGTTTACTTGCTGTTCGGCAAGACGAAAACTGTCTGTTGCCGCAAAAGTAGCTTTTTGATGAGTAAAAGACGCAAACACACTCGAAATTTCCGGTTTTATATCCGATACTGATGAAGCGGATGCCACATTTCGCAAGCAAGTTTGTAATACCGGCCCGGAAATAGTAAACCGTTCCAATTCTGTTTGTTGCGGCACCAATGGAAAATCATCCGCCGCCTGCCCGTGAATAACTGTGCGCCCCGCATCAGAAATAAATTCAATATTTCCATTCTTTACCGAACAGGTAACTTGATCACCTCCCACTAAAGATATATAAGAACTCAAAACACGGGCAGGTATGGCAATACGGCCTTCTCTCTCAATTTTCCCGCCTACCCATACTTCTACAGCTGTTTCTAGATTTGTGGCAGTAAGAGTTATTTTTCCTTTTTCAGCTGAACAGAGAATAGTTGAAAGAATCGGCAATGTTGTTTTTCTCCCTGCATTTTTTTCAACAAGAAGAATGCCGTCCTTTAGATTTTCTTTTAATGCTATAAATTTCATAAATCCGTTACTATTTCATTTTTTATTAATTAAAAAAATAATAGTAGTAGTAAGCGGTGTGTGTAAGTGGAAAACATGCATATATATTTGAGGCGCAACAGGTTTATGTAATCCGTTCTGTGTATAATTAATGGAAAACTATGGAAATATATGTGGAATTTTTCTCATTAATTTACATAGTTGCTAATTATACGCATATAATACATATTTTTCAACTCTTTTTACACAGATCTCATATTTCATAAATATGCTCGCGTAAAAGTTGTATTTCATTTGCGAGTTCCGGGTTGTCCTTTATGTCTTTTATAATTTTTTCACACGCATGAATTGCGGTGGTATGATCTCTCCCCCCAAATTTTTGTCCTATATAAGGAAATGATCCATGAAAATCTTCCCGCAGAAGGTACATGGCGACTTGACGAGGTTTTACAACCTCCCGGCGCCTACTCCGTTCAAATAATTGTTTTTCGTTAATATCATAAAAAACACAAACTTCTTTTATAATGTTTGCCGCCGTAACAACACGTTTTTTGTTGGATGTTATTTGCAGTAAAAGTTCTTTTACATTTTCTAGGCTTGGCATCACACCTGTTGTGTGTATTCGCGCATTTATAATGTTTAAAGCGCCTTCCAACTCTCTAATGTTTTTTTCCACCACAGACGCTATATATTCTAAAATTTCATTTGGTAAATCAGTTTTTTTTGTTGCCAGTTTTGTTTTGAGAATTGCAAGCCGTGTTTCATAGTCTGGTTGGGATATATCGGCTATAAGTCCTGCCTCAAAACGGGAACGGAGTCTTTCTTCAAGATTTGCTATTGATTTTGGCGTCCGGTCGGAAGAAAATATAATCTGTTTATTGTTTTCATACAATGCATTGAATGTGTGAAAAAATTCTTCTTGCGTGCGCACTTTGCCGGCAATAAATTGGATATCGTCTATAATAAGAACATCAAATTGCCTATAACGATCTTTAAACCGCTGTGGTTCATGGTTTTGAATTGCCGTCACTAATTCATTTGTAAAACGCTCAGAAGTTGTGTAGTAAACTTTTAAAGAAGGGTTATGTTGTTTAATAGCGTTGCCGGTTGCCTGTAATAGGTGTGTTTTTCCAAGCCCCACGCCGCCATATATAAATAAAGGGTTATACAGAGATGCAATGTTTTTTATCACAGATTGCGCGGCTGCGTGCGCAAGTTCGTTAAAAGAACCCACGATAAAAGTTTCAAAAATATACCGAGGGTTTAAATTTGTGTTTTTATCAACATGGAGTTCTTGAAACTCTAATTGTTCTTCTGCGCGCTGCTCTTGTTTGTTTATTTGTAAAGGCGCTGTTTTTTGTTGTGTTTCCGGAATTGTTTTTTTTGATACAACATATTCAATGCTTCGCACTTCCGGGCACGTTGTTCGAATAACGCGCATAATAAGCTTGTGGTATTTGTTTTCAAGCCATTCCTTTGTGAAACCATTTGGAACCGAAACCACAATAACACCTTGTTCATTTTGGCTTATAAAAGTATGTTTAAACCAAGTAATAAAATTTGCTCGCGATATGGAAAGCTCCGCTTCATTAAGTACTATCTGCCACAATTCCTCATTTTTCATAATATAGATAGATACACTATCCAGTAATATTTTTAGTATATCAGATTGTTTGCAAACAAGACATTATACGCGCAATATATTAAATTATACACATAATGTGTATAACATGTGCATGGTTTGTGTACTATTGAGTAAGTTGCCATCACCTGATATAGTGTGTTTATGTCTGTAACATACAAGCCAAAAAAGAAAAAACGCAGAAAAACACACGGTTTTTTGGTTCGTTCTCATACTCCGGGTGGTAGAAATGTCATCCAGAGGCGTCGCCGGAAAGGTAGAAAACACTTAACAGTGTAATGCTTCCAAAAAAAAATCGTCTTGTGACACGGGGGGATTTCAAAGGAGTTTTTCGGGGGGGCTTGCGGGCGCGTTCAGGACCTTTCCAGCTTATGTGTCAAAAAAACAAAACAAACAACGCTCGTTTTGGGTTTATAGTACCTCTTTCGGTCTCTAAAAAGGCTGTGCGGCGCAATAAACTGCGCCGGCAGATGCATGAATTTATACGGATGATGATTTTTCAAAAAATTTCCGGCTATGATTGTGTAATACGCGCATATCCGGGGGCTGACGAATTGCAGTACGATGAAATGGGACAATATATAATGGAGATGATTAAAAAGGCTGGCATTTTATAGTAAATGGTTTCTGTAAGCATATTTTTTATTCGTATCTATCAATACATACTTTCTCCTGACCATGGTATGGTGTTTTTTAACCGCACGCGTGTATGCCGGTTTTTTCCTTCTTGTTCATCTTATACCATAGAAGCGTTGCGGATGCATGGTTTTTTACGCGGGTGGTGGTATGGGATAGGGCGCATTATACGGTGCCATCCATGGCAGAAAGGGGGGTATGATTTGCCACCTTCGGCAGGCAATTAATAATTTCAAATTTTGGTATGGGTTTTTTTATTACCGCTTTTAATGAAATATTCTTTCATCCTCTTCTAAACGCTCTTGTATTTCTTACAAGCGTTCTTCCTTTTTATGATTTAGGGCTTGCGGTTATTATCCTTACTATTCTGGTGCGGCTTGTGCTGTTCCCTTTTACGCATCACTCTATAAAGGCGCAAACAAAAATGCGTTCTTTGGAGCCGGAAATTGCCCGTATTCGCGATGAACATAAACATAATCAAGAAGAGCAAGCGCGCCGTATTATGGCTTTGTATAAGGAACATGGAGTAAATCCGTTTTCCGGATGCGTGATGCTTCTGGTGCAGCTTCCTCTTCTTATTGCATTGTATCGCGTTTTTTTGGTTGATGTGGAAGATATGGGCAGGTATTTATATCCATTTGTTTCATTGCCGGATTCCATGCATACCGTGTTTTTGGGAGTCATACATCTTACGGAAACAAGTATTTTTTTGGCCGCGCTTTCCGGGATCACCCAATTTATTCAAATGAAACTCGCGGTGCCGGCATCTTCGGCAAACATCAAACAAAAACCGGATATTTCCAGCATGATGACTTCTCAGATGACATATGTAATGCCCGGCATCATTTTTGCGATAGGATTACAGTTTCCGGCGGCAGTTTCTTTATATTGGACAACCATGAACTTATTTGCTATCATTCACGAAATGATAGTGCGTAAAAAGGCGGAAGCAATCCGCGCCACCTATAAACATGAACAAGGACGAGAACTCAAAAATATATGAAGATGTTCATAAAACCCTGGAAGAGGTATTGCAAAAAATGAACATTCAAGCGTCTGTAAATAAGTCAGATTTTTTAGACGCTCCTTATTTTCAAATTGAGACAAAAGACAACACGCTGCTTATTGGAGAAAACGGCCAGCATTTATACGCGCTTCAGACGTTTATAAAGCGCGTTGTTGAGCAAAAGCGCGGCGAACCATGCCCGCCATTTCTTATAGATGTTAATGATTACCAGCGTCATTATATTGAGGATATAAAAGAGCGCGCGCGTATGGGAGCGCAGCGTGTTCGGTATTTCAAAAAAGAAGTTGCGCTGCAGCCAATGAATAGCTACGAACGCCGTGTCATACATATGACGCTTATGGAAGATCCTGATGTGGCAACGGAAAGTATGGGTGAGGGAGAGAATAGGCGCGTGGTGATACGACCCGTAACATGAAGCATGAAGCATGAAGCATGAAACTTGAAACATAAAACTTTTAAAAATTTAATGCTTCATGTTTCAAGTTTCATGATTTAGACGGAGGCTCCAAAGGGAGCCGTCTTTTTTGTTTGTAAAGAATAAAAACGACTCGTCTTTGGAAAGAAACAAATTAATCGCGTCAAGTTGGCGTGTCGGTAATATTTGCTGACGCTCGCCTGTTGCCGTATTAATTTGCCACAAACCATCGTTGAAAGAAATTACTCCCTGCCACCACTCATCGGGCAGGTTGGCGCCTTTTGGCAAGGATTCGGGAACGGCGCAAAAAAGCGTGTTTTTTGACGCAGGCGCCCATGCGCATTTTTCGGGAAGCGTGATAACTGGCAAGTCAGTCGCGGTGTTTTCTTTGAGAGAGGTTACATGAAGAACCGCGCGCGTTCCTTCTCGTTCCGTTTCCATGTAAAGAAATTCACTGCCCGCAGAAGAAGACCACAACGTATCCAGACCCATCTTTTCATCCAGCACACGAGTTAATAGTTTTGAAGAAGGGTTTAGGGTATAGAGAATACTGGGGGCGTAGGCGGAACTTTTTTGTTTGATCGCAACAGTGTTTGCAACAGGCCATGAGAGTTCAAAATCAGGCGCGGGAAGCGTGAGAATTTTCCGTATATTCGTATTATCGGGGCGGGCGGTGAAAAGAACCGTCTCGCCTTCTGTTAAAACCGTATAGGCAATCATGTCATCTACTAAAGATGCGGTTATTTCTTCTATGTTTGACGGCAGAAATGAGGATGATACGGTGCTTGTGCCGGTGTAGTGCGAAGAGATCCGTTTTTTGTTCCCATCCGCGTAAAAACTAATAATGGCGTACGCTTTGGAAGGAGTCCATTGCACATCAAGTATCGCGGGGATTGTTATATTGGAAACGCGCGTCTCATTGGCGCCGGTAAATTCATTTTCAAATAAATTACCGCCCGCGCGCTTAAAATAGCGCAGATGTTTTTCATCGGCAGAAAGCGCCGCTCCTATGACGGGGTCTTGGGAAATAAGATACAGCGTCATTTCCTCGCCTTCTTCCCCGTCGGTTTCTCCTATAATAACGCCGCCCCGTAAAGGATCACTATCTCTCGACGAATCTTTGTCGTTGAATAAAATACCAAAGAATGAGTCGGAATTACTTCCGTCATTGTCGGCGTCTCCCCAAAACAATATAAGCAAGCCAATTGCAACAATAACTCCAAGAATAAGAACAGATATTATAACAATACGGGAGCGGGAATTTTCTGTTTTATTACTGTACATACTATATTGATTTTTTATTTTTTTGATTCCATGGGAATAGGTGGAATGGGAATAGAAAAATCAACCAAGTCGGGATTGATAAGATTAAGAATAAGCCACGAGGAAAGCGCCAATAGAAGCCCTAAAATCGCATTTAGCATACGGCCTTTTGCATCTCCCAACAAGCTGGTGTTTCCGGCAGACCCCACATATTCCACCCCGCCTATTATCAACATTGCCAACGCAAGGATAACAGCCGTGCTTAATAAGAACCAAAATACTTGCGCGGCGTATATGGAGAATCCGCCATCCAGGGGAACTTCCGCGCTCCCTCCCGGCAGGGGCGCCAATAATTTATATGTTGTTTGCGCGTGCGTATCCCCGCTTGCAAGTAAAAATAGGCAAAAACATACAATCAGTACTCCTATAAAACAATATGATTTACTCCACGCGAACATGAAATGATTTTGTTATTTGCTCTAATATATTAAACGGATTGGTGATTTCAAGCAGTATTCTTTGCTGTATACTGTTTCCCACTTCCGCATAATAGGAGAGAATTTCCGGATGTTCGGTATCAGAAATAAGATTTGTTCTATCTATACTCCATTGGTACTGGAGAGATGCCGGGTTACCGCTTGCGTAAAAAGGTTCAGCCAGTATGCGGGTTTCTTTTCCTGATGCCATCTGATAATTACTTTCAATAACTTGTTGGTATAAGGGCCCCCGCAGAGGATGTATTTCATAAAAAAGAAGTTCCGGATCCCGAACTGGTATAGTCATATGTTTTTCTTGGATTATGGTTTTATTTTCATTGTACACACGCACTGATACCTGCGGCGGCACATTTTTACTTTTCGTTATAGGTAATGAAAATACGTTTTTCCCCTTGCCGGATTGGGTTTTTTGCAGAATATTGTCTATGCGCCATTCATACAAAAGTGTTTCGGGTTTATAGGAGCCATTCTCTCCCACGAATGACGGGGAAGCTGTAAGCATAACAACGGAACCGTGTACCGGGAGAGCTTTTCCTTTATATCCAACAGGTGTATAGGTATTGCTATGCCACAACACGTCAAAAGTAGAAGGCCATATAGTAATGGTTTTTTCATAGTTCGTAATGGTTGGTGGTTTTGCAGTTGCTTTTATGACGGTAGGTGTGCCGATTGCGCCCGTGGTTATATTTATTTCTATTGCTCCTTTTCCACTTTTTACCAATTTCTCGTTTACATACCATGAAAGCGAAACAGTGTTTACGTCAAAACTAAACGTTTTTGCCGATACGCGGACTTGTTCATGCGGACCCGGAAAAGCCGGAGAAAGTGAAAGCAAAATATCACTGCTTTTGGCGCTTTGTTCGTCCAGCTGGGCGTACGCGGGCGCGGAAAATACAAGAATGCTTACGGTGATAAGAATAGGCAGTATTGTTATATATTTTATCAAATTCATTATTTTTTTGTCATTTATTTTTTCCTAAAAACATTGCTTCCCGGGCGTGCGCCATAAAAAACAGCCATAAAAAGAATCCGCTCCAAGCCGGCAGCCAGTTTACAATCGCGTTTCCAAACGCCGTGCTCCCAAGTACCAAAAAAACGCGAAGGCCGGTTGGGTTGAGCGGAGTGACTCCTTTGATAAAAAGCCACAGCGCCACCAGTAACACCATTATACCACTCATAACGGCTCCTACCACACTGCTGGCGCCCGCAAGTGGCAAACCCACAATCGGAATAGCGGCAAGCGCTTGCCCGAAAAACTCAAACGTGTCAATTGCCATCGCGGGAAACAACCACAACCCTGCCTCAATGGCGGAAACCGGAAATTTATTTTGTGGTTGTTTTTTGCGCCCGGCTGGGCCCTTTCCCGTTTCCTCGTCCTCCGAAAGTTCACTGAAGGAGGATTCCGCGCGCATGCGCTGCTCCCGCTGGCGCGTACGCAGAAGTTCTGCTTGATATTGTTGTTCGGTATTATTCATGAAACTTGAATCTTGAAACTTGAAACATGGTTCCTTATCTTTGTATGTTTCATGCCCCAAGTTTTATGTGATTTCTTCTTTTGCTTTTCTAATTGCCAATAATTGCTGAGGGTCGGATGTAATGATTTGATCTTCGGTGTAGGATGCGATTATTTTGATGGCCACATGCTTTAACCCGGCGAAAAATATCCCTTCTCCTATATCGGATTCCAAAAGCATAAATTTTTCTTCGTCCGTCAAATTAAACATTTCCTGCATTATATCAATAGTTGCCGGCGATTGCTTCAACAGAATCTGAATGGATGAGTTGGTGATAATCGGTTTTCCATAGGGAGAGTTCATAAAATCTCCAATATCCTGGGTAATGGTGGTAACGCCCAGGAAATATTTTCGGGCGCGCTTTACAATGCCGAATAAGAATGAAGCGCCGTCTTCCTGTTTCATCATCCACCACGCTTCATCAACTATCAAAATCCGTTTTTTTAATTCTGAACGCACTACGTTCCAAATATAGTGCGTAACAATATACATGCCTACGGGACGCAGTTCATCTTCCATGTCCCGCAGGGAGAATACCACCACGTTTTTATCTATGTTTATGTTGGTTGGTTGGTTCAAGAATCCGGATGAAGCGCCTTCCACATATTTATACATGCGCGTTGCAATTGAGTCCCCGCCTCGTATGTTGGAAAGCACTAAGTATAAATCCGACAGCAGAGGCGGCGAGACGCGCGACAGGTCCGCATCGGGTGTTATGTCTTTTGCCGCATACGTTTCGGTTATGGCGCGATCCAGTATGGCGTCTTCCTCCGGGGTGAGCCCTCCCAGCATGATGCGAAAAAGCCCAACCAGATTTATAATGTTTGATCGGAGCACGTCCGCGGTTGACTCGTCTTCGCGGGGAATGGGGAGATCAAACGGGTTGAGATGATGGGGTGAATTGATGGAAATATTAAAATATCGCCCCCCTACCGTTTCTGCGAGATATTCATATTCGCGTTCCGGATCAATAATAATTACGTTTGCGTCAAACATTAACGAGCGCAGAATTTCCAGTTTTGTAAGATATGATTTGCCGCCTCCCGCTTTTCCAAAAATAACCGTGTTGTAGTTTTCAAGGGTGAAGCGATCAAAGAGTATTAAACTGTTGTTGTGGCGGTTTATGCCGTACAAAATTCCCCGATTTGACGTAAGATCAAATGAAACAAAAGGAAATATGCTTGAAAGGGGCGAGGAGTTCATGTAGGTGTGCACTTCCAGCCGGTCAAGAAGCAGAGGGAGCGTGCTGGTAAATCCTTCCAGTTGCTGAAAGAGCGCCGGTTTTGCGTAAATAAGCTTTGCTTCCAAAATGGATCGGATTTCCGATTCCGTGTCGGTAAGTTCTTTTTCGGAATCGGCGTATATGGTGATGTAAAGGCCTATACTGAATAGTTTTTCCGTTGCCTGCTGGAGCTTATCGCGCAGAGTTTCCAGATCTTGGTAGGCGGTATCAAGCAGGGGGTCGCGCACAAGACCCTTTTCTTCGCGAAGAGAGATTTGCGACTGCACTTCAGCAACTTTTTTACGGAGGTCGCGCAAGATAATGGAGGTGTCAATCGGATGCACGTATATCGCTATATCAAAAATCTTATCAAGGTTGATAATGGGCGAGAACCAACTGGTGGCGAGAAATCGCGGATACGCGTATACATAAAGCGTGCGGGTGAATTTTTCGCCTAACTGAAAACTTGACGGGTTTATTTTAAGCGCGGCGGGAGCAATGGCGTCTTCCAGTTCTAAAAGGCCGCTTGCGTATATGTCTTGCGGAAAAATAGGCAGAATGTTTTCTTCCTCTTGTTTTTTGCTGAATAGATTTTTAAATAAGGCCATATTTTTTCACAGATTTACGCCGCCACCCCCGGCATCTTCCCTTTTTCTAACTCGCCCGGGTTGTACAACCCGTAGAATAATTCTATTAATTCCTCGGTGTTCAAAGGAACAAGCCGCACATTGATTCGCGCAAGGCCTTGCCGCACCACTTCCACGCGCTGATACAGCTGTAATTTATATTCTTCAAACTGCGCTTGCTGAATGTCGCGTTCTTCCGATTCTTTTTTTTGACGGCCGGGCATATCCGGCAAAAACGAAAGTATGCCCCGGCGCACGGTTTCTTTTTCCAAAATGCGCACGGGTGTAAAAGGAACCACCACATAGAAACTGTGCGTCATGATATGCGCGCTTTCCACGAATGATTTTATGAACTCAATATATTCGGAAGTTTGAATTTTCATAAGTTCGTTGTACTCGCGCCCCAGGCGGTCGCGCAATGTTTCCAAATAGGGCTCAATGTTGAGTTGGCGCGACTGCGCAAACATCTCCACGGAGAAATCCAGCGAATTAAGATAGTATTGATATTGAAGAATAATCGCGTCTTGCTCTTCTTGCGATTTCAAAGCAAAGTTTAAGGAAGACGCGATCATGACCACGCGCAAAGAGCCGTCTTTCAGCGTCAAAACGCCTTCACGGATTTCTTTTATTTCTACTAATTTTTGCGCAGGAATTGGTTTAGCCATGTTTTTGTTCTTCTTTATCCCGTATATTCTGCATAACATCCAGCGACCAGGCAAGGTCGTTTAGTTTGCTTGTTGTTATTTTGGGCACGATAAGGCCGGTGCGTATAAGGTTATCATTTTGTTTCCCTTTTTGCTTTTCCGCTTGCGTTTTTTTCCATAAATAAATTCGCGGTTTGAGCAGATATGCTGCGGAATGGGATACAAGATCTATAAACGGCCGGCCGTTTACCTTTAGGAACGCGAGCGCGGCTGAAAGCGCTATGACAGGGGCGGCCAAAAGCAGGGTGAAGAAATAGTTTTCCAAAAAAAACCAAATAAGGAACGTAAGCCCGCCGCCGCCCAATAAATAGAAAAACTGTTTTGTGGTAAGCGGTCCGAAAATTTTGTCTTCTACTTCAATAAATTGGGGAACTTGAAATTGCTGCATGATAAAAATTTAAAATTCAAAAATCAAAATGTAAAATTTCGGCGCCCTGTCTTCAGCGGAATAATTTTACCATTTTGCATTGTCATTTTTCATTTTGATATTTACGTTTTGCATTTATTGTATTGGTTCTTGATAAGCGTCTTTTTTGTTTTGTGGCGGTGGTGTTATTTGGTTTTGCCCGCCGGCGTTCATCTTAAACCCTCTAAATGCGGGCAACGCGCCGTTTTGTTTGGGAACGGCAGGAGGTGTCTGACTGTTTTCTTTTTCTGCTTTCATGACTTCGGCATTATTTTGTTTTGCTAACGGTGAAAATGGCGAGCTTTCCTCAATTTGTTTTGGAGGCATAGGTGTTGGTTGTATTTGGGAAACGGGATTAGAAAAGCTTGAAATTGGAGATCTCTCCTCCGAAATTTCTTTTTTTTGATTTTGTGCTGATGGCACGTATGCTTTCCCTTGCGCATTAGGCAAGTCTTCTCCTACTTGTTCGCGGTAAGGATCCACCCCTTTATAGGTTGGTTGGGGCGGTGTTATCGGTTTTTCGATGGGAACGGGTTTTTTAACTATGCTGAGCGGCTGAATTCCCTTTTCTTCCGCAAGCGCCCGTTCAAGTTCCGCTTCCAAGTCTTCTAACGTAGTTGTTGGCAAGGGCGCGTCTTTTGAGGGCGCTGTCGATTGGCGGCCAACAGCCGCGAGCGCGGTTTGAGAAACGTCTTTTGAAGTTTGCGGAGGAGGCGATGGCTCGGCGCCCGATGCAGAAGTCATGTCAAACATCGCGCGCAAATGATCGCGCACGGGGGCGAATATCTCGCGGTTGATATCGTCAGCTATTTTACTTGCGGTCTCTCGGTCTATCTGTAGGCGTTCGGCAAGATTCCCCACAAATTCGTTTGGGTGCGTGATGCCGATCATCAACAAGCCGGTTTCGTTAGTCATTTCACCTATCTTATCAATGAGCAGGCCGTGTTTTTTTCCGATATCAAACATTTTTTCCGCGTTTAGGTCGGAAAACATGGCGTCTTTTAGCTGCGGCGGCAGTTTATCCAGTCTATCCAGAAGAATATTTAGTTTTTGCGTTTTTTCATCCATGGTTTAATAATGTCATTTTTTATTCCCCTTCCGCGGTTACGGTTGTTACCACGCCGCGTTTTGTTTTTATACTTACTCGCTCCGGATGAGTAATAAGATTTACACCGATATTTCCGCGCAAGGTTAGAGCCAAACCATTCTGTCCCCTGCTTGCTGCTTCATTTGCCACATCATCCATGGTGTAACTCGGGCCTTTTGATTTCATGTATCTCGACATGTTTTCACTAAACGCTTCAATGTGTTCCCGCTTGCTCAATACCTCCTTCAGATCTTCGGAGGTTCTCAAAACATACTCACGAAGGGCGTCGCTGTTTTGTATGGTAGAAGCGCTTAACATGCCAATTTCCTTTGTGGTAAGACTGTCCAAAAAGTCGTTAACACGCTGTTGATATCGCGCGTCTCCCGCGGGGGCCGCTGTCACGCTGCCGTATTCATCGGGGTGCAGAATTTGTACAGCTTGATGAACATCACCCGATGCCTTGGCCAGCGTGGATTTTTTCACGCCAAATTGCTGGGCGGAGGCGGCAAATCTTGTAAAAGCGTCGCTGGTTGCTTTACCTTTATTGTCTACCCTGCCCATGGTGTCTGCGAATTTACGCTGGTCTTCCGGTTTTAGTTTATTAAATGCTTGCGCTCTGGTCGCCGCACTCAATCCAGTGGGTCCTTGAGACATATTCGCAAGCGCTTGCGGTGAAAGATGGCTTACTTTCTTTAGTTCATTCGCAATTGCTTTCTCGCGGCCGGCAGATATGCGAGAAAGCGCTCCGCGAAGCACGGGTATGCGTCCTGCGGTGCCTTCAAGCGCGGTTCCAGCCATATCGCCAATTTTTCTGCCAATCGGCCGAAATGGCGCGCCGCCAACATAACGCGCCCCTGTTCCCACATACCCGCGCACTGCTTTCACGGCGCCAAGCCCGATGCCGATGGCCGCCGCGGCCCCCACAATACTCATCTGCTTTGCCACAATCAAAGAGCCGATAAGAATGGCGACGGTCGCAAAATAGTTAAAGAGGATGCCAGTATTGACGGTGTGGCTTCCGTGGCTTTTGGCGAGAACCTGCGACATCTGTGCGCCGTAGGTTATGGCAAGGTACATCATAAACGCGGATGCGGGGAAGAAAAATGACCACTGAAACAATTTTTTCCACCACTGGTTGGCATATCCGCGGGTTGCCGGAAGAATTGTCGCCAAAAACCCCAAGGGCGCGAGCACAAAAATAACAATCAGCGCCACACTGCGAACCAAAAGCATAACGCTTAACGCCACAAACACGAATATAAGGGTTAACTGCAAAATAAGAATGGTCGCTTGCCAGAAGAATTTAATAACAAGTTCATCTAATTCATTATTCTCAACAGGTGTTGCTTTGATAATTTCCTTGTCGCGAGTGAACGGCTGATTTAATTGCGTTTTGATGGTTGTCTCCATGCCGGCTGAAAGCGACTTGGTGGGGTCAATGGGATAATGTTCATCGGTTATGAATTGTGTGTCGGTTATTTTCCCCAACTGAAGAACGGTTGCGATGTTTTCCGATATGCTTGGTTTTGAAATTTCTTTAATAAACGCAAGCGCTAAAATGTTGGAAGCATCTACGACGGTAAATGCGATGACCAAGCTAAAGTTGATTAAAAGCGCGATAATAATCAGTTTCGGCAGAAGCTGTTTTGCGCCGTAGGATTCCAGCCGCAAAATGGTGGCGATGGCTATGACCAAAAGAATAAAGATAAAAAATATGTTGGCGACATCCCGCGTGATTTCCCAGCCGACTGTAATTGCCCGTATGCCGCCGAGCCCCGCGAGCGAAATGGCGACAGTTGCATCAAACAGCTGGGCAACCCATGCGACGAGAATTGTCAGCATGTTGTTTAGAAGCTTTATTATTTCAACAAGTATTTTTAGGGCTTTATCCCAAATAACTTCTTTGAAAGCTGTACCTAGTTTTTCCAAAAAACCCGGAGGTGTTCGTATAAAAGAACACCCACCATCCGTTTTAGGATTAAAAGCTCTACATACAGATCCTTTTGATGTGCAATTTTCTACACAATAACTAAGTGAATCGTAACAAAATGCAGCTTTTTTAAGGTCCGTATCACATGTTATTGAAGGTGTTTGTGCTTTTATATTCTGTGAAAATACCGGAGAAAATGCCGCAAACAACACAATACCAAACACGGCCGCAAAGAGAAGCGGTTTTGACTGGAATTTTTTATATGCGGCAAGTAGTTGAAGCATTTTCTTATTTTTATTCCGTTTCCTTCATACACATATTTCTGGAAAGATACATCATGTATGCTTATGTCCTTTGTCTTCGTTGCAGCC
>SBBS01000031.1 GCA_005239605.1 bacterium
CTAGCAGGGCTCACGCAAGAAATTTTCACCAAGCCCCGGCCGGATTTCGGGAATTTTTAGCCGAAAATTTATTAAGGGACAGGTCTAATATAGAGGGTACGGTAGAGAATGTATCTCGGAAAATTGTAATTTTTTTCTCACGGATGTTGCAAAGTAACTATTGCCGGATCGTCTAATGGTAGGACACCGCCCTTTGGAGGCGGGTATCTAGGTTCGAATCCTAGTCCGGCAGCCACTGTGTACGAATGGACGCAAAAGCGTCCTTTTGTGCTTTATTCGTAAAGATTTTTTGCTGTTCTAACCTTAAGTATTTCACTTCAAGAGCAGGATATTCATTTTTGATTGGTATAAACCATTCATTCGGCTCAATAAATAGCTTTTGTTCTTTAATTATTGGGGCCTTTCGGTTTAAAAAACTTTTTAGTTGATATTTTTCTTCCCTGAAAGTCTTGCGGCGACGATTTTGTATCTGCGATCATGTCGTAAACCACGATGTATCGCAAGATGAAACTGATAAAGCGTGGCATTGGGCTTGATCTCAAAGAAGAACTCCCGCTCGCTGAGCAAGATCTCAGCTGCCCGATTCCACGGCTGCTTCACATACCCGTCAAGCATGTGATGGCACTCTTCATAGTCTATAGTTCCGCGTCGGACATCGATGCCGCGCGCAATCGCCTCAGTGACTCGTCTCTCAAAGTCCTCCGTAAAGAAGGCAAAGAGCGTTTCTGCGTCCCAGAGTTTTTCTGCGTGAGCCTTGGCGATCGCTGTGTGCATTGCTGATCCGGCAAACACTATCTCTGATATTCTCTCTGCCTCAACATCGAGAACATGCAGGTAGTAAAACATCCGGGGACAAAGCTTGAACTTCTCGAAATCGCTCTGGTGGAATTCGCGTTCAAAGCGGAGCATGGCCTCACCTCCTGCGCAGTATTTTTCATCGAAGGTTCCTCCTCTCAAAGAATTTCTGAGGGAAGCGTACCAAGCAGGAGAGAAGTCAAAAGACTGGGAAAGTTATCGGAGACGGCAATTTGCATGGCCTGTTCAAGCTGCTTGCTGTTGATATGCTGACAGTATAGAGAATAATGATTGGAGATCCACCAGCAGCGATGGGCACTCTTTTT
Source organism: bacterium (assembly GCA_005239605.1). Lineage (GTDB taxonomy): Bacteria > Patescibacteriota > Minisyncoccia > Ryanbacterales > 2-02-FULL-48-12 > 02-FULL-45-17b. The sequence continues at coordinate 1,122 of SBBS01000031.1, forward strand.
CACAACCCACAATGTGAAGAAGCAGATCTCGCGGAAGAATATGCCACCCCAGTTGCTTTCCGTCTTGATGGTTTGAACGAACGTCGTCCCACCCCCTCTGCAGAGGTCTCCATGTGCACAACTGCGGGATGAAACCGCATTTATTCCAAAGGTTGAAAACATCTCTTTTTCTGCTAAAATTAATTTCATGACTCTTGCGGATGATCTTGTTTCAAAAGGTGTTTTTAAAACCCCCCGTATTATTCAGGCGTTTCGAGATATAAACCGCGCGGATTTTATGCCGGAAGACGAACGACCGCTTGCGGAAATTGATGAAGCATTTCCCATTGGCGAAGGGCAGACAATTTCTCAGCCCTACACGGTTGCTTTCATGCTTGAATTGCTTCAACCAAAACCCGGCCAACATATTTTAGATGTAGGGTTCGGATCCGGATGGCAATCAGCTCTTCTTGCGCACATTGTTACCGATAATAAAAAAACATCGGGCCGTGTTTTTTCGATTGAACGCATAGAGTATCTTTGCAGCTTTGGCAAAGCAAACATTGCCAAGTACAATTACATAGCATCAGGCGTGGTGGAGACGTATTGCCGCAATGCGGTAAGCGAACTGGATGAGGTGGCAAAAATGGCTGGCGGATTTGACGGTATTATTGCCGCCGCGGCCGCATCCGCCAAACAAGGAAGTATTGAATCATCCATACCGCGCGCGTGGAAAAAACATCTTAAACCGGAGGGAAAAATTGTTATGCCGATAGGCAACTCGCTCTGGGTGTTTACCAAAAAGAAATCAAATATATTTGATAAAAAAGAATATCCCGGGTTTGCGTTTGTTCCGCTTGTGGCTTCACAAAAAAAGAAAATAAAACAGACAAAACAATCTTTCTGGAACCGGTTCACTAAAAGCCCGTTGTATTTTGCATGCATGACTATGGCGTTCGCTGCTATATGTTCGGCGGGAATTGCCGCGTATTTTCTGTCTCCTCCCAACAGCTCATCATATCCAAAGGAAGTTGTCATTCCGCGCACTAGCTCCGCGCGCGAGGCAGTGCAATTCCTCAAGCAGGAAGGGATTATACGTTCTACGCATCTTGTTCTTGCATATCTATTTATAACAGGAGATATTCAAAGCATTCAGGCAGGCAGGTATTTTTTTGAAAAACCGGCGGGGAGTCTTGTCATAATAAAACAAATTACAAATTCCACACCGCGTAAAATCATAACCATCCGCGTACCGGAAGGTTCAACCTTGCGCGGCATTGCTGCGGAATACGAGAATCAAAATTTATTTACCGGCGATGAATTGTGGAAGTTTACGGGTATGCCGGCGCTGGATTATAGAAACAAGCAGGAAGAACTGCCGGATTTTGCTGATCTAAAAAAACAATTTCCATTTCTTCGGGATTTGCCTTTGCACGCGACTCTGGAAGGATTTTTGCTTCCGGATACCTATGAAGTATTTGACGATGTAGCGCCCGGGGAAGTGGTTTATAAAATGATTCAGAACTTTGAAATCAAAATGAAAGAAGAAAAGATTTTTGAGGAAATTCAAAAAAGGGGATTATCGCTGTACGAAGTAATCACTCTCGCTTCGCTTTTGGAACGCGAGGCAATTCTTTATGATGATAAACGCATTATTGCGGGAATTATTGAAAACCGTCTTCACAGAGACATGCCGCTTCAAATTGACGCCTCGCTTATGTATATAACAGGGCGGGGAAGCTTGCTTTTAACCAAAGATGATCTTGACTCTGACTCACCCTATAACACATATACAAACAAAGGGCTGCCTTTGGGTCCTATTGCAAACCCGGGCATTGAGTCCGTTAAAGCGGCGCTTAATCCGGAAAAGACGAGCTACCTTTATTATCTATCGGATCGCCGCTACACAATTCATTACAGCGCCACGTTTGAGGAACATAAAGAAAAGAAACAAATTTATTTGCAATAGCTACTACTTGGAAATTACTTGGAAATTCGATTTCCAAGTAAAGTAGTAGCTATTCGAGTAAAAGTTCTTTTATCTTCTTTTTTTCACGCATAGTAATAAGCGCATCCAAGGCAAATTTACTGTATTCTTTTTTTGATCTAAATTGCTCAAGAATAATATCTTTGCTGCACAAAGAAGGTATCTGTGATTCCAGCAAGGTATATTCATCCCAACTTGACTTGGAAATCGAATTTCCAAGTTTGTGAACTTTATTATTCAAATTTACATACGCGGTCACATGCAGCAAGTATTCATTTGTATCAATATGTTTTGAGTGATAACTGCCCACAAAAAGAGGTCCCCGTCGTTTATATTTTTGATTGTAATACTTTGTATAACCAACACCGATACGATGCATGTATTTTTCAATCCCTTGTTCTATTCTTTGTTGTAAAACCAAATGAAAGTGGTTTTGATTAACACAATAACAAACAATATCTACAAGCGGCGGATTTTTCTTATTATATTTCTTTTTAAAAAATGAATGCTCAAAAATACTTCCTATTGGCGTAACAGAATTAAAATATTCCATACATTGCAAAAATCGTCCTGCATCTTCTGTTGAAGAAAGCATTTTTAAAGAGTCTAGGGCTTTATTATACACATGATAGTATTCACCTATTTCTGCTTGTTCTCGCATATGCTCCATTCTATCACTTGGAAATTCGATTTCCAAGTGATAGAATGCAGGTGTGAAAAATATAATTAATAAGAAAAATGTTTTTGCAGCTATGTCCGGCGGAGTTGATTCTTCGGTGGCGGCTTTGCTGTTAAAACGCGCGGGATACGATGTGCGCGGCGTATATATGAAAGAATGGGCGCCGCCCGGCATTGCGTGCGAAGCGGGTTCCGACCGCGCCATGGCGGCGCGCGTTGCGGCTCATCTTAATATTCCTTTTGAAGTATGGGATTTTCGTCGCGCGTACAAAAAACAGGTTGCTGACTATATGCTCCGCGAATATAAAGCGGGGCGCACACCGAACCCGGATGTTATGTGCAATCGAGATATTAAGTTTGGCGTGTTTCTCAAGCGCGCGCTCGCGCGCGGCGCTGATTATATAACGACGGGGCATTACGCTCGCGTAGCGAGCATCGCGGACACACGCGGACCGCATGCAGAAAAACGCAGACGATTTGTATTGCGAAATGCGAAAGACACAAACAAAGACCAGACATATTTTTTGTGGATGCTTACGCAGGATCAGCTGAAACATTGCCTTTTCCCGATAGGGGATTACACCAAGCAGGAGGTGCGCGCGCTTGCAAAAAAATATGGCCTCCCGAATTGGGACAAAAAAGATTCGCAAGGCGTGTGTTTTATAGGCAAGTTAAATTTTGGACAATTTTTGCGCAAGTATTTGCCGCACAAAAAGGGGAATATCGTTACCACAAACGGCAAAGTGATAGGCGAGCACGATGGCACATGGTTTTACACGATTGGGCAACGGCGCGGACTTACGAGAATTATGAATTATGAATCAAGAATTAAGAATGAAAAAGGAGATATGCAGCCCTATTATGTAATAGGTAAAGATAGAAAGAAAAATATAATAATCGTTGCGGAAGAATCTTCGCCGCATTTATATCAAAAAGAATTAATTGCGACAAATGCGCATTGGATTTCCGGTATTACACCCAAATTCCCTTTGGCTTGTAAAGCGCGCATCCGGTATCGCCAACTTGTTCAACAGTGCGCTATTGAATCGCGGACACACGCGGATAAAACGCGGAAAAACGCAGAAACAAAAAATATGCGCATAATTTTCCGCAAAGTTCAGCGAGCAGTCGCTCCCGGGCAGTCTATTGTGTTCTATAAAAGAAATGAAATGCTCGGCGGTGGCATAATTGCCTAAAATTTGTTTTACTATGCCTATGACTTCCGGCGAAATTCGTAAAAAGTTTCTGGAGTTTTTCAAGGCGCGGGGACATGCGGTGGTGGTTTCTTCGTCGCTTATTCCTGACGATCCATCTGTTCTTCTCACCACTGCCGGCATGCAGCAATTCAAGCCGTATTATAGCAATCCGAGCGCCGCGGATGCGGATTTTGGATCCCGAAATACCGCGTCCGCGCAAAAATGTTTTCGCACTTCCGACATTGACGAAGTGGGAGATGAATCACATCTCACGTTTTTTGAGATGCTGGGTAATTTTTCCTTCGGCGGATATTTCAAAAAAGAAGCAATTCGCTATGCGCATGAATTTCTTACCAAAGAAATGGGTATTAAGATTTCGTATGTAACTATTTTTGAGGGCAAAGAATCCATCGGCGTTCCCAAAGATGAGGAGTCGCGCAGTATTTGGCAATCGTTGGGCGTTGTGGATATACGCGAGGAAAGTATGGATGATGTGTTTTGGGGCCCGACGGGTTTGGGCGGGCCCTGCGGGCCGACTACCGAAATATACTGCAAGAATGCCGCCGGACAGGATATTGAGGTATGGAACCTTGTATTTAATGAGTTTTTCTTTCCGGGCCCGCGCGATGACTTGCTGCGAGGTAATGCCAAATTGGCCGAACTTTCGCAAAAAGGCATTGATACCGGCATGGGGCTGGAGCGACTCGCGATGATTTCGCAGAACAAAAAAAATATCTTTGAGACGGATTTGTTTGCGCCTTTGATACAAACAATTGTAATCCCTAGAGCTGATAAAAATACGGAGCGAGCAAAACGCATCATTGCGGATCATATACGAGCCAGCGCCTTTCTTATATCAGATGGAGTGAGGCCTTCTAACAAGGGGGTTGGTTATATTTTGCGTCGCCTTATGCGTAGAGTACTGGTTTATGGCGCAGGTGATACGTCTTTGCTGCATCGCATCGGAGAACAATATGGAGATTTTTATCCTGAACTCCGAAATAATAAAGAAAATATCACAAATGTGGCGGTTGAAGAATATACTAAATTCAGCCGCGCGATGAAACGCGGTTTGGACGAGTTGGAAAAATCAGACCGCATTGATGCCAAAAAAGCATTCCAACTCTATGAGAGTTACGGGCTTCCTTATGAGGTGATAAAAGATTTTCGGCAATCTATTGATGTAACGAGAGAACAATTTGATAAGGAATTTATAAAACATCAAGAAATTTCCCGCGCAGGCGCTGAGAAAAAATTCGGCGGGCATGGGCTTATTCTTGATACAGGCGAGCTCAAAGCCGGCACGGAGGAGGAGGTTAAAATTGTAACACGCCTGCATACCGCGACCCATCTTTTACAGGCCGCGCTCCGAAAAGTGTTGGGCGAGGAAGTGCATCAAATGGGCTCGGATATTACGTCCGAGCGCACGCGGTTTGATTTTTCCTTTCCGCGAAAAGTAACTCCTGCCGAGCTCAAGGAAGTGGAAGGAATAGTAAATGACGTTCTTAAAAAGGATTACACGGTGGATCGACAAGTCATGTCCTATGAGGAAGCCGCAAAACTTGGCGCGCTTCATTTTTTTAAGGAGAAATATCCGAAAGAAGTAAGCGTCTACACGGTGCGGAATAAAGCAACAGGCGAGGTGTTTTCCCGCGAGCTTTGCGGCGGTCCGCATGTTACGCATACGGATGAGATAGGGGAATTTAAGATACTCAAAGAAGAATCTTCTTCCGCAGGCGTGCGCCGTATTCGGGCAACAGTAGGATAGTTTTACATATTACCGTTTGTATTTTATAATTATGGCATGTTCTTCGGGAAAAAGAGTAGGATTATTCGTAGCGCTGCTTTTGATTGCGGCTCATCCGCCGTCCGCGCGGCTCTGTTTTCTTATCCTAGAAAGGATATTTTTACAAAACCGGATGTGTCAGAAATCATCCGTTTTCCATTTGCGTCTGCCGCATACATGGACGCGCGCCGGTTAAAACAGAAAACATGGGAGGGTATTCGGCAGATTATAAAAAAAATACCCTCTTCATTTCAGCCGCAAGAGATTATTCTTGGATTTTCATCTCCTTTTTATATCTCAAAGACAATTCGCGCAACAAACAAACGACAAAACCCTCAGCTTATTATTACGCAAGAAGAATCTCATGATCTTATGGCCAACGCGCGGCACACATTTGAAGACGATTCAAAAAAGCGCATCATAAACGGCGATATAATCACGTTTACCGCATTGCCGCTCAAAACCTATATAAATGGTTATCAAGTGGAAAATCTTGACGGCATGGCAGGGAAAGTTATAGAGGCATCCTTTTATTTTGAGGCAACGACTCGCGAGGTTTTTGACGGCGCAAAAGAGCTTTTTATGCATCAATATCCGAAAGCGGATTTTCGCGTTTCTTCCACTGCGCTCGCAAATTTTTGGGCGCTGCGCGATTTGTTTGGCAATGATACCGGGTTCGTTATTATTGACATCGGAGGAGAAGTAACCGAGATAACACTTGCGATGGAGGGTGTGCTGGAACGAGTTGTATCTTTTCCTATGGGTCATATGGCCATCTTGCGTGAAACCGCGGCGCTCTTTGGCATTTCTATTACGGATGCCTCTTTTATTATAAGCCGATATGCCGAACACACGCTGGAAATCGGGAAAGAGGCAAAAATAAAACCGCTTATTATGGAATTTCAGGACGCGTGGCGCAAAAAACTATTTACGGTCCTTACTGCTTTTACGGAACAATACGATGTGCCGCCGCACATACTCTTTACCGGAGACGGCGTCTTTCCATTTCATAAAGATATATTTTCAGAAGAGGCGTTTGGCTCCATTTTTTATGCAAAAAATAAATTGATGGAGTTTGCATCATCTGAAATTCTTGATCGTCAATTTAATAAACATTCGTTTCGGGGCACGCCCGATTTCGGCCTTGCGTCTTTAACTTTGCTCGGAGCAAGAACAATAGTATAATAACTCCATTCATATCCATGCCGGAAAAATCAGAAAAAAACTTCCGAAACATTCCTCTTCAAACCGATCCTGCGTCAGGACATTTTATCGTAGCGGATATTTTGCCTCCTCGGAACAAAGACATTCGCACTGTTGCAAGCAAATCTCATCTTCCCAAAAAACAAAAATCTGCGCATGAAATACCCGTACGCGGCACAAGCAAAAAAACATTGTCAAATGAATTCGGAGACACTCGCGCCGTGGATGCATGGTTTCGTAAAGAGTCGGCGGCGCGCAATACCCACCCCACGAATATGCCGGTTTCCACCAAAAAGAAACGGACTTTTTTTGTTTGGTTAAGTTTGTTTCTCATTCTTGCCGGCGGCGGATACAGCATTTCCTACGCGCTAAGGCGATTGGAAGTGCGTATAACCTTGAAAACCCAATCCCATGATGTTGATCAAAAAATATCCATCGCGGTAGAGCCGACTCACGCCGATGTTTTGGCAGGCGAACGCGTGGAGGTGTCGGAATCGGCATCAGGAACGTTTCAAGCATCGGGATCTGCAGATGTTAAATCAAAAGCAAAAGGAACTATTAGTATTTACAACGCTTTTAACACATCTTCGCAAAAACTTGTTGCCAATACGCGCTTTGAAACGTCGGACGGGAAAATATATCGCATACGAGAAACCGTGGTAATACCGGCGGCTGTTATGGAGAACGGAGTTCTTTCGCCGCGTTCTATTGATGCTGTTGTGTATGCCGATGCGCCCGGTCCCGCGTATAACAAAGATGTAACCGATTTTACTATTCCCGGTTTTAAAGGCACACCCCGCTATACGGGATTTTATGCCAGATCCAAAACGCCGATGGAAGGAGGATACATAGGTATGACAACTGTGGTTACGAGAGAAGATATTGATAAAGCGCGCGAATCATTGGAATCCCAAACGCGATCGCGCGTGTTGGAAGCGCTTACAAAATCTATCCCGGAAGGATTCATTTTACTTGATGATGCCATTGAAATAACAACGGACAAGAGAGAATTCTCGCATTCAGCGGAAGAAGTCGCGAAAGAATTTTCCGCAACCGTAATACTGCGCGGCCGGGCGCTTATATTTAAGAAGAATGATTTTACTGAATTTCTTGCCAAAGAAGCAAATCTTGATTCGTCGCTAGTTTCGTTTCCCGGCATGGATGAAATTACTCTTGCGGTAGAACGGCGTAATGTGGATGCCGGCACGCTTATTCTCCATGTAAAAGGAACAGCATTCTTTGTTTGGAATCTGGACGCGAATAAACTTGCGTCAGAACTTTCTCAAGCAAAAAATCCCGATACGTTCACAGGCATCTTTCAGCAATATCCAGCCATTGAACGCGCAGAACCGCGTTTTATTCCGTCATGGATACATACAATACCCCGTGATCCCACTAACATACGGATAGTGGCCGGTATTACATGAGGGTTGACTTGTTTATTTATATCTATTATTATGGAATCCATGCTGCTTTCGCGCATAGGCGTGCATCCTAATCAGGATTTGGACCGGATTTATGCCTAAAAAGTCTGATATTATAACAAAAGAAGGCACTGTCATTGAAACGCTTCCCAATGCCATGTTTCGAGTGCGCTTGAGCGATGACTCGGAAGTTCTTGCTCATTTAGGGGGAAAAATGCGGCTTCATTATATCCGAGTTCTTTTGGGAGATCGCGTGTCGCTTGAGATAAGCGCGTATGACCAAACCAAAGGAAGGATAGTTAGAAGACTATAATTTAAAGTGCAAAATGTAAAGTGTAAAGTTAATATATCGCTTCGCGATGATTTGTATAATTTATAAGCAGGGCGAATACCAAAACTTTAAACTTCGAACTTTAAATTTTGCACTCTGATGTGAAGCGATGAAAGTTCGCGCATCCGTAAAAAAAATTTGCAAGCAATGCAAGCATGTCCGCCGGAAAGGCCGGCTGTATGTTATATGCGTCACAAAAAAACATAAACAAAGACAAGGGTAATTTTTTATATGGCTCGCATCGCAGGGGTAACAATTCCAGATAATAAAAGAATAGATGTTGCTTTGACGTACATATATGGCATAGGCAGTATGCGCGCGCGACAAATCACGCAATCCGTAAAAATAGACGGAGCAAAACACGCAAAAGATCTTTCCAATGATGAATTGATCCGCATACGGAATATCATAGAAAAAAATTATAAAGTGGAAGGCGATTTGCGCCGAGAGATTGCCGCCAATATCAAACGATTAAAAGATGCCGGCACATACAGAGGCACGCGTCATCTGAAAGGATTACCCGTTCATGGACAGCGGACGCGGACAAATTCCCGCACGCGCAGGGGAAATGTGCGCCGCACTACAACAAGTGGAAAAAGAACCGTAGAGAAAAAATAATTCACCCGCCAAAATTTTTAGATTATGATACATATTTATAAAAAGTTTACATGGTTGAAAAATTGTTTAAGAAGCAATAATGTTAAGAAATTAAAAATTTAGGAGGGTAAAATGGGTAAAAAACGCATAATTAAAAAAAGTGAAACGGGATCAAGCGAATCTGGGACAGCCGCCTCCAAAAAAAAAGTCAAACGCCATGTTGCGCGCGGTTTTGTGTATATCAATTCAACATATAATAATACTATCATTACCTTGACCGACGAAACCGGCGCTGTGCTTGCTTCAGGAAGCGCGGGTTCGTTTGGATTTTCGGGCGCAAAGAAAGGAACGCCTTATGCGGCTTCCAAAGTGGCGGCGCAACTTGCCGAACGCGCGCAGGCAATCGGCATGCAGGAAATTAGCGTTTACGTGCGCGGCATTGGAGCAGGCCGTGAATCTGCCATACGATCCATTGCGGGGGGAGGCCTTGCGATATCAATGATTAAAGATATAACACCGGTGCCGTTCAACGGTCCTAAACCGCCTAAAATGAGACGGGTATAACATGGATTCCAAATGTAAAATTTGTCGCCGCATGGGAGAGAAACTCTTTTTAAAAGGAGATCGATGTTTTACACCCAAATGCGCCGTAGTGCGTAAACCCTATCCACCCGGCATACACGGCACGGCCAAGCGCCGCGGACTTTCAGAATATGGCATGCAGCTGAAAGAGAAACAAAAACTGCGGAATATGTATCATTTGCGTGAGAATCAGTTTCGCATGTACGTGCAAAATGCCATGAAGGCGCAGAGGACGGACGCAAGCATAAAGCTTCTTGAATCTTTGGCATTGCGGCTTGATAATGTTTTATTTGAAGCAGGATTTGCATCTTCGCGCAGTATCGCTCGCCAATTGGTAAGTCATGGTCATGCGCGCGTGAATGGCCGAAAGACAAATGTGCCATCATATGCCGTAGGGGTAGGAGATGTTGTTTCTCTCGCGGACGCAATATGGCAATTAGAAGTCATGAAGAATACGGAGGAATTACTCAAAAGACACAAAACTCCGTCTTGGATCACTGTTGATACAGATGCTAAAACCGCAACTATTATATCTATCCCCGATACAGCTAATCAAACGTCATTTAATATAAAATTAATAATAGAGTATTATGCACGGACATAATATTGTTTTGCCATCAAGGCCTCGGATTATTTCTTCCTCTTCCATGGAAGGTGTATTTGAAATTGATGGTTTTTACCCGGGTTATGGCATAACGGTTGGAAGCGTATTGCGCCGTATTTTATTGTCATCGCTTCCCGGCGCGGCGATAACACAAGTAAAAATAGAAGGCGTGCAGCATGAGTTTTCTACCATTGCGGGCGTCCAAGAAGATATAATCACCATAATATTAAATTTGAAGAAAATACGCTTTCGGATGCATGCGAACGAGCCGCAGCGGATCCAACTCTCGGTAAAAGGAGAGCAAGAAGTGACGGGAAAAGACTTAGAAACATCTTCGGCGCTGGAAGTAGTAAATAAAAATGCGCACATCGCAACCTTGACGGAAAAACAAGCGAAATTAAACATGGAACTTGTTGTAGAAACGGGATTAGGATATGTCCCGCGCGAAATTGCGCATCGTGAAAAAGTGGAAATAGGCATGATGGCTATTGACGCTTTTTTTAGCCCGGTTCACCATGTTCGTTATGAAGTAGAAAATATGCGCGTGGGCGAACACACAAACTACAATCGTCTCCGCATTGCCATAGGCACGGACGGAACCATAACGCCGGAAGAGGCATTTGAAATATCCGTAAAAATTGCCGTAGAACAGTTTTCTGCTTTGATGGGAGGATTTATTACAGAACAAGAGGCGGCCCGCGACCAAGAAATGGAACCCTATGCGCCAAGAGGGGAAATTGCTTATCAGGCGCAAGAGGAACAAGAACTTGAAGGCGAAAATGAAACTGATTTTACAAAAGTAAAGATAGAAGATTTGCGTTTGCCATCGCGCACCATACACGTTCTGCATGAACACGGCATTAAAACCGTAGGCGGGCTTATGCGGCGCGACGCGGAAGCATTAAGCAAAATACCCGGCATTGGCGATAAAGCGATTTTGGAAATTAAACGAGCGCTGGGAAGCATGGGACTTACATTAAAATAATCATATAGCATGGAGCAAAAAACTATGATGTTCCATGTTCCATAAACAATGCCGTACAACGCACAAATTTCAAAATTAAAACGGGCGCGCAATCAGCGGCGGGCGCTGTTAAAGTTACTTGCCGCGAATATGATTTTGCATAAAAAAATTCATACCACACAAACAAAGGCAAAATCAGTGCGGCCGTTCGTAGAACGATTGATATCGGCGGCCAAAAAAGACTCTGTTGCGTCTCGCCGATATGCCGCCCGTTTTTTGCCAAAAAAAGCGGTAACCGTCCTTCATGTCATTGCGGCCGGTTATCAGGAACGAAAAGGCGGTTATACGCGTATTGTAAAAACAGCGCCGCGGCGCCGGGACAATACGCGTATGGCATTTATAGAATTTGTGTAAAACAACATGTATACCATAGACGCAAAAAATAAAATATTGGGGCGCGTAGCCACGGAAGCCGCTCATATTTTGCGTGGGAAACATGATCCTTCTTATATGCCGCATAAAACTCCGCAACACAAAGTTTCCATTATCAACGCGGCGTCCATACGCGTAACAGGAAATAAATCAAAAGAAAAAATATACAAACGTTATTCCGGATATCCGAGCGGTCTCAAAAAAATATCATTTGAAATTCAACTCCAAAAAGATCCCAAACGAATTTTGGAACATGCGATACGCAATATGCTTCCAAAAAATAAATTACGCGCCGTTATGATGCGGAATCTTACCATTCGTATAAATGAATAATATGGCCGTCCAAAAGAAAACAAAATTAGCAATTGAATCGTATACTGAAGGCGTGGGGCGCCGCAAAACTGCCGTTGCGCGCGCGCGCGTATTTGAAAAAGGATCGGGTATCACCATAAACGATAAAGACTATCTTGAGTATTTTAAGCGTGAATCATTGGCGCGCAAAGTTAAAGAAGCGCTTGAAATAATGCAGAAAGGGTATGATAAAAAGATTCTTGTGCATGTAGCAGGCGGAGGCATACAAGCCCAGGCAGAGGCAGTGCGCCACGGCATTGCCCGCGCGCTTGTGTCGGCAAACCCGGAAATTCGCAAGCAATTACGATCTCAAAACCTTCTTACCCGCGATCCGCGCATGAAAGAACGCCGTAAGTTCGGCCTTAAAAAAGCCCGAAGAGCCCCGCAGTGGAGCAAACGGTGATGAGTTTCCGGCAGACTTATGCTATAATAGCTATAGAGTTCGGTAATCGAAGGCAGAACTGCGAGGGGAGATCTGTTCAGTCTTTCGGGTATGGTAAACTAAGGATGTAGCTTTGGATTAAAATATGCACCAATCCAAATCCGTCATTTTTGCCACGATAGTTGTACTTGCCGCCGTCCCGTTTTGGTTTTTCTTTTATGACGCTATAACAATCGGCGCCAGGGGGGCTTTGGCAGGCGCATACGCAATTATATTTCTCACTATTCATTTTGCGGCGGTGAGCGTTCTCTTGTTGTTTGCCGATCGCGCGCGTCTTATTTTTCTCCCTTACATACTAGGCATGGCGCCGCTCGTTTATTTTTTTGGAAATTCGTTGATAGGTATTGCGGCGTATGTTCTTTTATGCTTGTCAGCATTGATAAGTTTTAGCCGTGTGCAGCGGGAACTCAAAAGCCGCATCACATTTCATATATCCATACTCCTTCGACAGGGGTTGCCTACGCTTCTTACCGCCTTCTCCCTTGCATGCGCTATTGGATATTATGTCCAGACGGCGCATGCGCCGGAACGTGTAACTATTCGACAAATTCTTCCAAAAAATGTTTTTACCGGTATTTTTCAAAATACCGCTCCGGTTCTTTCAAAAACACTTTTTCCAGGTTTTGAGGAAAACGATACCATAAATTCATATATAGAAAAACAGCTTCGCTTAAGCGGCGCCGATATTCAAAGGTTTTCGCCTAAAGAACGCGAACGCATACTCAAGGAAGCGCGAACGCAATTGTTTTCTAAAGCGCTGGGGGACGCTGTTTCCCGGGAGATTACGGGAACCGAGAGATTGGTTGATGTTTTTTATGAAATTACCGCTCTTCGAAGCGAAAAGTTTTTGGAGCCGTATCGGCGTTTTGTGCCGCTGGCGCTTGCTGTCGGATTCTTTCTTTTTCTGCGCACGGCGGCATTGCCGTATGGCTGGGTGATAATTTTTATTACTATGGGGACAGCGGCTCTTATGAAAAAAAGCGGCGCATTAGTATATACCGAAGAGAACGCAGTCAAAGAACGTTTGAAGTGGGCGTAAGGTAACTTGATATTTTTATTCTAATGCAGTAGAATATTGTATATTTATGAAAGATTACTATCAAATCCTCGGTATTCCTCGCAATGCTTCGCAGGAAGAAGTTAAAAAAGCATATCGGAAGCTCGCGCACCAGTTCCACCCGGATAAAACCGGCGGCAGTGAAGAAAAATTTAAAGAGGTAAATGAGGCCTATCAGGTGTTAAGCAGTGAACAAAAACGCGCGCAATATGACCGGTTTGGATCCGCTGGCTTTGAGCAGGCGGGCGGCGGGAACGGTCCCGGTTTTGAATGGGATTTTTCAAACTTTGCGCAAGGTTTTGAAGGGGTGGACTTGGGCGATATTTTTGGCGATATGTTCGGTTTTGGCTCTCCGGGATATGGTCGTCAAGCTGTACGCGGCCGCGACATAGCAATAGATATTGAACTGCAGTTTTCGGAAGCCGCATTTGGAGTAAATCGTACGGTGCTTCTTCGTAAAACCGCCCTCTGTGCCGCTTGCAGCGGAGGCGGTGAAGAGCCGGGCACAAAATCAAAAACATGCACGCATTGCAATGGAAGCGGATCCGTGCACGAAACACGTCGATCATTCCTTGGTTCGTTTACCAAACTTCATGTATGCTCCACATGCCGTGGCACAGGTCGCGTGCCTGAAACTCCTTGCCGCGCATGCCGCGGCGCCGGTGTTAGGCAGGTATCGGAAGAAATAACAATCTCTATACCGGCAGGGGTAAACGATGGAGAGATGATCAAGCTTGTTGGCAAGGGTGAAGCGGCGGCGGGAGGAATTACGGGCGATCTCTATGTTAAAATTCATGTAACGCCGAGCAAAATATTTGGCCGCAGCGGGTTTGATGTAACTACTATTTTGGAAATATCCGTTACCGACGGACTTTTGGGCGCCGAAAAACAGCTGGAAACACTTGAAGGAGGGGCGCTGAGAGTGCAAATTCCCGCAGGCACGGCATCCGGTTCTATTTTGCGCATTCGCGGCAAAGGGATTCCTCGCTCGCGCGGCGGCCGCGGCGATCTTCTCATTACCGTACTCGTAAAGCCTCCTCGCAAGTTTTCTAAAAAAGCGAAAGAATTGTTGGAAGAGTTGAAAAAAGAAGGAATTTGAATTAATTCTAACCGCCCGTAGCTCAGCTGGTAGAGCAGCTCCCTTTTAAGGAGACGGTCGCAGGTTCGATCCCTGCCGGGCGGACACTAGACCTGTCCCTTAATAAATTTTCGGCTAAAAATTCCCGAAATCCGGCCGGGGCTTGGTGAAAATTTCTTGCGTGAGCCCTGCTGGCGC
>SBBS01000052.1 GCA_005239605.1 bacterium
CGTATACGCAGTTTGGAAACGAGGAACACCGTATGTGAGAAAACACATTCCCGCATTATCCACAGATACTGTTTGACTTGAGATTCCAGGTCTCGAACTTCCGTTTGAGCGGGCAGAAATTGTTTTTGGATTTCAAATTTCCCTTCAAAATCCTTGCTGAAGCCGAGCCCCGCCAAAGGCGGGGCGAGACAACAATCGCCCAAAATCATAATTTTGAAAACTGGCGGTAGGGGTGAGATTCGAACTCACGGTACGGTTTCCCGTACAGCAGTTTTCAAGACTGCTGCCTTAAACCGCTCGGCCACCCTACCAGCGGATGCATTATAGTCATTTTTTATTTTTTTGACAATCAAACAATATCAGCAAGCCCCAGTTTTACAAGGCGTGCGCGGATGGCGCCCGGTTTGCGGCCCAAAGTTTCGGCTATTTCGCGTATGTGGGTGTCTTGATTAAAAAGGTTTTCAAGTTCTGTGTCGTCTTCTTTGCGCCACGGCTGGTAGGCGTTTTTATGTTTTTCTCGGATTTTTTCAACCGAATATTTTTTTATGGGCGTTAGATCTGAATTGTTTTGTCTTGAGTGCGCGGCATGTGCGGGAGCTTTGCCCCCGCACGCGTGGATGAAATTTTCGCGCGCGGCGTCCAAATCTTTTTGGTTCATATTGCGGAATGTTTCCTCGGCTAACGCGGACGCATGGCGAAATTCTTTGTCTTTCAGGCGAATGTTCGGATGAACCCGTATTGCTTGCGCGTTCCAGCCCGCAAGCTGCAATCCTTCCAACGTGCGCACGCGCGAAAGCGCCACATATCCCTGGCCGTATTCAAACGCTTGTGTGAGGTCAATAAATGCGGTGTCTAGCGACATGCCCTGGCTTTTGTGAACCGTGATAGCCCAGGCTAGCCGCAACGGAATTTGTTCAATGCGCGCAAGAGCGCGGCCTTCCGCTTCTACCGCCCATTCTGCCGGCTCGGCAATAAGCACACGACCCGAGCGCAATTTAATTCGCGGGTATCCTTGCGCGCCTTCAAAACCGACTACTTCGCCGGTGGTGCCGTTTACAAATCTTCCTTCGGGGCTGTTTTTAGTGAACATGACTTTGGCGCCGATTTTCAACAAAAGGCGTTCGGGCGATAGGCAACTTTTTTTAAGCTGATCAATAAAAGATTTTGTGCCGTATTCTTTCATGGCAAATATTCTTTGGGAACCGGGGAGTTTTTCCAATTGCATTTCGTTTACTTGATCAACATCCGCGTTGTGAGAAAAAAGTTTGGTGGTGTTTTTGTGTTCTGTGGCGGCAGTTTTCCGTTTTGCAAGAATCGCTTCGTGCTTTTTGTTGAAATTCCCGTTTCGCAAAGAAGAAAGAATATCCAAGAATACGGCGTCTTCTTGGCGATGCTGCTCGGTAAGATAACAAATAACGGGTTTTGCCGCCGCCCAAGCGGGGGAATGATATGCAAATTGCGCGCGCGGGTCTTGCGGCGCGTTTTCAAACGCGAGGCGTGTTTCATTTTCCGTTTCACGGCGCGCAATGGGAGGAAGCTGAAAAAAGTCTCCCACCAAAACAACTTGCAGGCCGCCGAATGCTTTGTCGGGGCGGCGAATTTCACGGCACACGGCATCCACCAAGCCGAGCGTTTGCGCCGAAAGCATGGATACCTCGTCAATTAAAAGAATTTTTGCGCGGGCAATGCGCCGCACCACCCGCTCATTTTGCGTAATGCGGTCAAGATCGTAGGCAGTGAGTTCGTTTTTTACTCCGATGCCGCTCCACGAATGAATTGTCATGCCGCCGATGTGGGTTGCCGCAATCCCCGTGGAGGCGGTTATCGCCGGTTCAATCCCGCGCGAGCGCAAGTAGGCGACATACTGGTTGACGGTATATGTTTTTCCCGCGCCTGGCTCGCCCGTTAAAAAAACATTCGCGCCAGTCTGTAATATGGAAAGCGCTTCCTGTTGAGTCATATAAGAAGTTTACTGGAAAACCTGAATAGTTGCCATTGCCGCTTTGGCGCCCGGGGCGCTAAGCGGGATTTATTTAACAATCAGCTTGCCAAATATTTTGTAGGGACCAGTACCCGAATTTCACCCGCATGTATGCGTCATCAACCGTGATCGTAAGCGTTGAAAACGAAGCCAATAGAAATATCACGAACACCATTACTATAAGAGCGACATCCTTTGCTTCCGTCACTTCAGGCAATACTACCACATAAAACCAGATATAAAACGCCAGCACAATAGCAAGCATGACCAGCATGAGATATCCAATTTGTGTGTGTTTGTACGGATGCAGGGGGAAGATTTTGAACAGGCTCTAAACCAGTATATCAGACGCTTTTTTCTTTTTCAAAAAAATATGGGGACTCACCTCACCAGCCTTAACCATTAGTTTATTGGCATTCCATTGACGGCGACATGCCAAGACAAACCTATCTCAAAAAGAAGAATGAAATTTTACTCGCTTCTGCCGTTTTGGAGCAAAGGAAGAAAGATTTTGAAAACGGGAAGAAAATTGGGTCGAACCCCTGCGGGGGTGGATTTTAGATACGAAACAAGCCGATTTTTTGGCGAAATCGGAAAATTATCACGAAATCAAAACTTTCGTCCAAAAAATCGGGACGAACCCTCGGGTTCGTAACAAATCTGCCGTCTTTGATTTTTGTCCAGCCAGCCAGTTCGCCGCGAAGCGGCGATGGATTTTGCGGAGCGCGGCCGCCATGCCGC